>CALGBT010000902.1 GCA_937884235.1 uncultured Pseudomonadota bacterium | reverse complement strand
TCATCTTGAAGCAGGAGAATGCGACGGGACTTCTCATCCATGATTCCCTCCGGAGGACTTCACTCAGTCGTAGTCTATAACTCCAGAAAAGATAAGGCCAATCTTTTGGGTGGCAACCGCAGGGGAACCGAACCGGTGGGAAAACGAGCGCGCTAGCGTGCGCGAGCGCGCTCGCCAATGTGCCTGATCACAGAGGCGGCTTTGGCTTTCACCTGGGGTGAAGGGTCCCGTAGTACTGCCTTGAGCCGAATCGCAACCTCCTCGTCGCCGATGGCTGCCAGGGTATCCAGGACCGCGCAGCGGAAGCGGTCATCGTCGACGCCCTTCCCCTTCTTCAACCACTGCTTCAGTTTGGACTGCTCCCGATCCAGGCGCCGCAGCAATGTGGCCCGGATATCAACACCCTCCACCTCAAACACGCCCAGGCTCCTGATTCCATCCAGGGCTGCCAGGGCAACAGACTCCGGCACTGCGCCCGGATTGCCCGGGCTGACCTTCACCGCATTCATCAAAGAGGCCAGGAAGACGGGAACCCGGCACTGATACCTCGCCAGTAGACTGATGGCCTTGCGCCGAACGGACTGGTCGAGGTCGGCCAGCAACGGGATGTAGTCGAGCATCGCCGACTTGCCCCGAAAATGGTCGACTGACAGCATGGCCTCCTCACGCACCCGGGGGTGGGGATGGTTCATATACTTGTAGACGTCGTCGAGTGCGGCTTCGCAATCGGTTTTCGTTAACAGCAGCAGCGCATTGCGATAGACGTACCACTCCAACCGGCTGGTCCCCAGCACCTCCAGTAGCGGCACATGGACGTCCTCTCCCAGCGCCTCGAGGATGGCCACAGTTTCTCGCCGCACCGATGCGCTCGAACTATGCCACAACAACTCCATCAGACTGCCAACGGCAGGTTCACCTATCAACTGGAGGCACTCAAATGCCGCCTGACGTCGCTCACGTTCTGTTGACCTGGCTTCCTCCAGAAAGTGGCCGAGGTTCTCCTCCGACGAGAATGACTTGAGCGCCCCGCTGGCCAGCGACAGCCGGCGGGGACATGATGCCAGAGGATTGCGTGCGTGCTCACCCAGCAACCGCAACAGGTGCAGACAGACCTCAGCCTGCCCTCGTTTGAGCAACTCGGGGAAGACCGGAACCAGAGTCTTTAGATACTCGGCGTAGACCCCTTCCTCGGTCAAAGACTCCATGCGACTCAAGATCTGTCGCCAGTTGCTCAGGAACTGCCGGGTCCATTTGTCGAGGCGCATCTCATTTTGCAGTGTCTCAGGCAAATCGGCATAGACCAGGATCTCTTTGGCAAAGAGGTGTTCCATCAGACTCTTGACCGTCTCTGGTTCCCACTCCCTCAAGCACATGGCAGTTGTCTTCAGAAGTTCCTTGAAGATTGCATCCAGGCGCCGCTCCTTGCCACCGATATTCTGGCGAATGGCTCCCCAGGAAGCCCGTTCGAGGTCGCCAACGATGTCCCAGGAGATACTGACAAGCATCCCGGGGTGGAGCCCACGGATGATCTCATTCTGGACATCTTCCTCCTGGAGTTCGTCGATGCCATTGGTAATAAGGTCGGTGTTGGCCAACAGCTCCTTGAGAAACTGCGGCCGCCGCAATGGCCGGGTGATGTCCTGAACGAGTGCGCGTTTGGCTTCAGCAAGCTCCTGGGAGGAGGCCTTGGCATAGAACGGAATAATGCGCAGGTCTTTGCGGAGCCTGCTGATGGCCATCTTGACGCGCCAGGGCAAAGGGCGCTCGCCGCCAATGATCTCGGAACGCACCATGGCGGAGACATGAACAATCCCCCGCTCCAACAGCATCTCGCTGAAATCCCCAGAGCCTCTGTGCCCGCCTTCCTCTTTCACCCGATGCTCAGCGAATACGGAAATAAGCTGCATCAATTCCGGCTTGCCAATACGGGTCTTGACACTGAACGAAACTAGTTGATTGCGCTCAAAATGAGAGATGAACTTCTTGGCGAAAATCTCTCCCATGGAGCTGTGCATCAGGGTTGTGAAAGGAATTCCCTCTGCGAGGATGCCCTCCACCATGATTTCATCACCAACGGCTGCCGAGGCAGACATGAAGGTGATCTCGTTGCTCGAGGGTGCCAGACGTTTGAGGTGAAGGAACGGCTCCGCGGCTACTTCCTTGACCGCCGGATGGTCAGGCGGATAGATCCCGGTGGTCATGAGCGCTTTGAGGAAGCTCAGAGTAAACTGACCCAGGTGCCCCTTGAGGAGCATGTCCGCTTCGCCCGCCGTACCCGGCGGCAACGGAAGACCGCTTGTCGGATTATCACCCATTTCCCACCACCAACACACAGCGTACCTGACAGCCGCTCATGTTGTCAAAGCATCATGGCTCCTTCGAATCCAACACCGGGACAAAGTACTCCGCCTCCTTGTCGCTGATTCGACCCGCCCGCTGCCACTCCCTCAGTTGCTGAGTACCCGGGCGCCGTTGCACAGGATAGGCCTCATTGTCTCGCCGATATAGGCGCGGGTCTTGGGGGTCGTCGGTTGTGCCCTCAGCCCTCGGCTTTGTACCGCCGAGGGTGGGCACCGGCACGACCGGCGCATTTCCAGACATGGGCGTTCCCACCCGCGCACTTCGTGACATCGAGGAGCCACCAGGTGACAGCACCCGCAACATCCCCATTCCCACCACCGCCACGACGAAGATCACCCCCAGGCAAACAGATAGCCGCGCATGATGGAACCGAGCCCGCAGCTGCGGCTGCCCAACGCATCGATTGCAGCGCACGCAATCCAG
>CALGBT010000901.1 GCA_937884235.1 uncultured Pseudomonadota bacterium | reverse complement strand
GGCAAGGGGTCGAGAGACTCAGCGCCACGGACTTGCCGGAACAAGGGCAGACACCGGCATCGGCGACGCACTGCTTGGTGCTGGTTCCATCGACGGTGACCGCACTGGAGCATGAGAAACCCCAAGGACAGTCCTCGTCTGCGGTGCAACTTCCCCCGCAGAAGAACCCTTCTTCGCCGTAGTTCAGGCAAACGTCCTCGGCCCCACCCGGGGCTTTGCAGCCCTCCGTGGTAACGCAGGGTTTACAGAGGTTCGAGACGCTGGATACACAGATGGAAGCGAGATCCGGACCGGTCCCCGCCTGCAGGCAGGCCCAACCCGGCGGACACTCTTCCTGGCAGAGCTGAGTACAGACCCCCTCTCCCATGTGCTCGACACACCACCCGGACAGACAATCGGCATTGTCATCGCACGGGTCGAGGAAACAGCCCTCTCCCGGCATGCAGGGACTGAAAGCGTCTGCCACGAGTTCTCCCCTCAGGTCGAAGCTGAACTCATCCTCCGGGAACCGGTCGTCGGGCCGCCCTTGAAGGTCATGGTCAATGTCCGCAACTGCGCCCGCCTCCACAACAGCATCCCCCGTGTCGTCCACGACGATACTCCCCGGAGTGCTGCACGAGCAGATAACCAGCGCCACTACGACTGTGGCCAATGTCGTTACGGAAAGATCTCTCATCAGCATTCCCTCGTTCTCAGACCCTGAAAATTTACCACAAAGAACGTCCTGCAGCGACGGCTTTCGCCCTACCGGTCCTACCCTACTCCAACTCCAACACCACTCTTGCCAGGAATTCATCCATGGTTGACCCGGTGGGGCGAGCAAAACCCTCTGCCAGGACAAGGATGGTCTCCAGGAATGGCTCGGTGTCAAAAGCCTCCCCCGAGGCGCTGGCGGCGAGAAGGTCCAAAGCCATTTCCCCCGCCTCGCCGTAACCGCCCAGAGCCGCAGCCCAGGGAAGCAGCTGGGCCCTCACTGCGGCGTGCATGCCCGGGTCGTCAAACGCGGCCGGCACCGCCGCGAAGGGACCGAAGAAATCGTTGCGCAGAACGGCCTCTGCAACCGCCAGATCCCCCGTCCCCTCCCAGGCTGACCAGAACGACTGCAGGCCCGCCTCCAGCTCAGGGGCATGGCTCCCCTCCAGCATGGGACTACGATTGGCCTGGACGAGGGTCAGAAAACCAGTAAGGCTGGCGGCCCCGCCATAGAGTCGTGCCGCCCGAGCCGCAGAATCCTCGGGGTCATACCCTCCGGGGTTCCAGGAATAGTCAGCGCAAGTGGCCAAGGCCGGCAACGACGCGTAGGACAGGGGCATGGCGTTGAAGGCCAGCCCCGACAGGCTCTTTACGAGTTCTACGTCCCTGCCCGTCAGTGGGCCCAGGTGGACGATCCCAGTTTTGTAGGCATCGTCCGAAACCGGATAGTTGTCGCCCAACAACGGCCTACGCCCCATGAGCGCCGTAGCCTCCTGGGCATCGGCAAGGGTCACCGTCGTCGACCCCACTTGCTGCCCCGTCCAGGCAATCTGCCATTCGGGCTGCAATACGGCCCCCAGGGCCGACCATGCCGCGGCGGCGTTCTCGTGCTCGGTGAAATACTCTACGGGCACGAAGGCCAGCGACAGCTCTGGATGCTCAGCCAGCAGCGCAGCACCCAATCTCGGCACGAAGTCAGCTTGCGCCTCGGTGTAGTTGGCATACAGATCGGCATCGGGGAACACCAACACTGCCGGCACATCATCGTAGGCCAGCACCACACAATCGATGCCCAGCTTGATCACCGCTTCGAACTTGTGGAGGAGGGTCTCGAAATCGTCTGACGTCGAGTAGTGGAAGAGCAGAGACGGGTGCATTTCAAAACAGACCTGAACATGGTTGCGCTGTGCGACCTCGGCCAGCTCAGCAAAGTGCTCCAGTTCCTCTTCCTCGAAGGGCAACATCCACGCAGTATTGATAGTTGCGGCCCCCTTGGGCGCATAGACGTATGTGTTAAACTTGAGGTGTGCGGATTCCTCGACCATAGCCAACCGCTCCTCAGCTGACCATGGCTTGCCGTAATACCCCTCCAGCACGCCTCTGGTGGCCACGGCTGGTCGGTCGTAGATGACCGCCGGACGGATAGCGACGCCCTCGGTTGTCTCCAGCAGCTGCCGCAGCGTCTTGAGCGCATAGAAGCGACCAGCCGCATCCGCAGCCGCAATCTCCACCGTGGCCCGTCCGCCGACAACCGCAACGTCCAGGTAATAGCTCTCGGCCACAGACCCGGCCTCATCGCAACGGGCAACCACCAGCTCCCAGGCGGCTGCGGGATGGCAGAAAATCTCCAGGGTCACGTCGCCGCTGCCCGCGATCAGGCCCCGGTCAGCCGCCAGGGCCAACAGCTCTTCCTCGACATCGCTGGTGAACCCCGCCCAGTGTACGCTGTTGCCGGACAGCTCCAAGGGCTCCCCCAGGGAAAACACCCGGGCTGGTTGCGGTAACAAATGTCCCGACGGCCCTGCCAGCGCTGGCCCCTGGCAGACCTCGCCCACCGGATTTGAGATCTCGTCAGCCAGAAACCGGCTGTCGCCAGCCGTTTCCTGAGCAACCACATCCAACACCGGTTCTCCGCTACTGGAACAGGCCGCCAACAGGGCCAGTAAGACTCCAGTCACCAACCAACTTCCCCGCCCATGGCCTACCATCATTGCCTCCATCCAACCGGGCTATGATAGCCGTTCGACGGTCTTCTAGGCAAGCCGCGAACCATGACCGTGCCATTTTCAGCCGGCTGGGGGCCGTGGCCGATAAGCGACAAAGAACCATTCATTCACCAGCGCCCCCTTTCCCACCGGTCATCCCGCGGCCGGCCGACGGCCGGCCAGGGACCCCCGGGCACCACCCGGTCTCTTCTGCGGCACTGCCAAGCCACGCAGAGATCCCGCCGGCGGCAGGCCGCCGTTCGGGATGACATTGCCGAGTGTGGGGGCCGCTTTCCCACCATGCTCCACGCAATGCTGTTGCATCATCCTGCGCGTCGGGGTACCTTTTGCCGCGGCTCTCCGTGCACAGGCGGGCTGCCCCTGCTTACGAGGAACCAAATGTCCCTTAGAACCATCTGCCTATTGCTCGGTTCGCTGCTGATCTTCGTTGGTTCGACCGCGTGCGGCAGCGCCGACCCTGCAGACGGCGACTCAGATGTTTCTGTCTCTGACAACGAGACCGCCTGTCTGCCCCAGTGCTTGGAGCGCCAGTGTGGCGACGACGGCTGCGGCGGCACGTGCGGGTCCTGTTTTGCTCCCGGCGGCGCCTTGGCTCCCGAACTCTGCATGGCTGACGGCACCTGTTGCGTACAGCAGTGTACTGACAAAACCTGTGGCGACGATGGCTGCGGTGGCACCTGTGGCCAATGCCCGCAATTCAGCGAATGCCAGGAGGGCACCTGCCAGCACATTCCCGGCTGGACCATACTCATCTATGCCATTGGCGACAACGACCTGGAAGGGTCAATGCTCGCCCAATTCAATCAACTGGCGACTGTAGGATCCAACGAGAACCTTAACATCGTCGCTCAGATGGACTACGTGGAGGGGATGGACGGCCGGCCTGGCAACTG
>CALGBT010000900.1 GCA_937884235.1 uncultured Pseudomonadota bacterium | reverse complement strand
CCAAATCAGAACAAGATCAATGAGTACAATAATGGCATCCAGAAGTTCTGCGATACCATCGACATCTATCACCGGGTGATGCACGGGCGAGTGGTTGGTGGTGCTTGTTCCTGCCGGGACGCATTGGAGGTTCTGTCCGATAGCGACGAAACCGACATCGTCTATCTTGACCCGCCATATTGGGTGTTCAAGGGCAAGAAGCAGGATAAGTTCTACGAGCACGAGTATGACAAGAAGAACCACGTCGATTTGCGAGATGCCCTACTGGCCCACTCTGGGAACTGGCTGCTGTCTTATGGATATCCGCGGCCGCTGTACCATTACATTCCTGACTGGGCAAAGTCGTACTGGAAATCTGAGTACTGGCGATTGGATACGGAAGCCAAGTTCGCCTGTGAACTCTATGCCAGCAGAGACGATTTCAACGTAGACGCTCTGCCCACTGAGGGGTATCCCATGGAGCTGGGTCGACCGAGGGCGCAAACAAAGGCTCAGAAAGAGCAAAGCGATTGGCCAGAGAAACGGTACGAGTTGGTGATTTCCCCGGCGCGCTTGAACGTAGACTATGCCCCCATACCTGACAACGCCTTCATCGATTTCCTGAGCAAGGAAGCGGAAGGCAAATAGGGGCTGAAGGCGCAATCGGACGCCATCGCCCTGTCGCGCGCTGCCATGTCAGTCAGACGCCTGGGCGGGCGATAGTCGGTCTATTCAGTCCATCTTGGTGGATTGGAGGTTGCCACTATGCAAGACGAATACGACGATGCTGTACCAACACCGGGGCCGGATGAACATGATCTGGCAATGCGCCGAGCCGACTATCTGGATGCGGAGTTCCTGTGGGCCGTCACAGTAGCCAGCCGCGACAAGAAGAACCGCGTCCGGGTGGCGAAGCTGGTGAAGAGCCATGTCGAACAGCTCTTGGATGAGCTTCTGTTCTGGCAGGAAGAGGAGCAGGACGAGCAGGTCCGGGTTGATGTGGACGCCGGCGGTGAACAACAGCGGGGCTGCGGGAACTACCACTCGGACGGTTTGAAGCCGTTCAGGACTCCCCGGACGTAGGTATCCCAGTTCTCTTTGTCGTCAAGCCAGGCTGCCGTCTCGCTGAACGCCATCTTGCGGGCGATTGCCGCAACCGTTTTGCGGTCGAGCATGTTGACGATGCCGGAATCTCGAACAGCTACTATGCCCCGGTACACGGGTGCGAGCACGGGAACCGGCCCGGCATCATCGCCTGCGGTCGGCCTCTCGATCGTCTCCCACGTGTCCACACCCGGAATCAACGCCAAGGTACGTCCCGAGCCCCAAGCAATGTGCACCTGCGGCAGCGCCCCACCGTCCACACGGAGCACCGTCCCCGTGGCACCGGCCGGAATCGGGTCCGGATCGTCGGGCATGTAGAGAAGTCGTATGCGGTCGCCAACCTTGCAGTCAATCACGATTCAAGCCTCCTCGTTGTTGATGAACCGGGCGATCTCGTCCAGCTTCTCGGCAACGTATCCCAGGTCACCCACATGCCCCCAGTGAATCCGCTTGCCTGCCTCGGTTGCGTGGATTGTGAGCCCCTCCTGGATGCGTTTCCAGTGGGAGTGAATCTGCTGCACTCTGAGTTTGTATGCCTCGTCCGCTGACCGCTTTCCTGTCACGCTCCGCCCTCCTCTCCTGCATTGCCCAGGAGGGCATCTATGGGCAGGCCGACCTCGACGAACCTGACGATGCTGCGCGCCAGCTTCTCGGCCTCGCCAAAGTCGTCGACGGGGATCCTGGTGACTCGTTGCTCATTGCCCTCACCCGCGGTGACCTTTACGACGAATCCCGGTGCGTCCAGCCGGGCGTGAACTCCAACGGTAATTTCCTGCCCTTCACTCATGACATCTCCTGGCCCGGCCACAACTCGCCGGAGTTGATGGCCTCGAATTCAACAATCCCAGTCAGTCGAGCGAACGCCTGCGGCGTGACCTCCAGGGTAGTGCTTGGCAGTGATGCAGGAGTTACGGTTGGCCGGCAGCACTCCACCAGCCCGTTGCGGACGAGCGAGCCGGAAGGGAGGAACATCGGGAGGGATTCCAGCCGATCCCCCGCCGACATCTCGGCGTAATTCCAGCAGGTCTCAACGCACAGCGCACCGCCGAAAAACGTCCGGCTCCCAATCTGGTCAAGTGCACCGGCATATTCCTCCCCAGCAGCCGCAAGGCATCCCAGAAGGAGAACGGTGCGCTCAAACGGCGTGAGCCCGCATTCGTCCTGAATGACGTCCAGTCCCAAGGTGGGACCGCCGTTCCGATTCAGGGCGAGGCGCGCGTCGATAAAGCCGCGCTTCGCATCTTCCGTCCGTCGAAGGACGGGAATCGAGCGGCGCAACTTCCGGGCAATCCGCCGCCGATTCCTGGGAGGAGTTGCGTTGTTCGTTTCCTCCTCCAGATCGAGGAGGAGGCGCTGGGCTCCAAGTCTCCGGCATCGGGCGTTACCCCAGTCGAATTCGGCCAGCAGGCAGGCTAGATCGTCGCCAAATGGCTCCGGATGGGTCTCCACCGGTCTTCCGGTCATCATGGGATCCTCCTGTCAGTTCCCCTCTGATACCAATACTCCTGAGTCGGCGAGGACGATCCAACTTGCCCCGAAAAACCGGCGGAATTGTATTACTTTTGCATAGAACGACGCTTGGATAGATCAGGGCGATGTGGCAGAATCGCCAGCGGAAACTCGCTGCCCGCCGGTATGGACACGCTGGACACCTCAAAGCTGGGCAATCCCGGTGCGGCAAGCATGGAGCAGGAGATGGTGAGGCTTGAGGACATCCAGACCGGGACGAGGCTGAGGGGGCTTACTCCGGGAAGCGTAGCGACTGTCAAGGCTGTCAACTGGTTTGGGGACCAGGCCGTCGAGGTCATATTCGACGCTGGTCACGGGGTCCAGAACCGGCTTGTCTACCGAGATGACGAGGCCTCGCTTGAACTGGTTGAGGCTGGACGTCCGTGGTCATTCGACGGGGACGGGGAACTGCTGCGCCTGGTGTCTGAAGCTCATCGTATCAAGTTGGCCTGGCTTTTCGACCGCTACCTTGCAGTAACCACTTCCATCATCGAGCCGCTGCCGCACCAGATCAGCGCTGTGTACGACGAGATGCTGCCGAGGCAACCGCTACGGTATTTGCTGGCCGATGACCCTGGGGCCGGCAAGACCATCATGGCCGGGCTTCTCATCCGGGAACTTATGGTCCGCGGAGAACTGGAACGATGCCTCATCGTTTCGCCGGGCAGCCTTACCGAGCAGTGGCAGGATGAACTGGCCGAGAAGTTCGGGGTAGAGTTCGAGATTCTTACCGGTGACATGATTCGAGCCGCCCGAACCGGGAACCCCTTCGATACCAGGAACCTCCTGATCGCTCGGCTGGACCAGATGAGCCGCAACGATGACCTTCAGGAGGTTTTCCAGCAGGCCCAGGAATGGGATCTGGTTATTGTCGACGAGGCTCACCGCATGAGCGGTCACTACCAGGGCACGGACCTGAGGCTGACCAAACGCTATCGCCTGGGACAGGTTCTCGGTGCGCACTGCCGCAACCTGTTGATGCTGACTGCTACGCCGCACAATGGGAAGGAGGAGGATTTCCAGATCTTCCTCGCCCTGCTCGATGGGGATCGCTTCGAGGGGCGATTCCGCGACGGTATCCATACCGCTGAGCCTTCCGACATGATGCGGAGAATGGTCAAGGAAGACCTGAGGCGGTTCGATGGCCGTCCCCTTTTCCCCGAGCGCAAGTCCTATACCATCCAGTACGAGTTGTCCGACGACGAAGCGAGCCTCTACAACGAAGTGACTGAGTACGTCCGAGAAGAGATGAACCGGGCGGAGAGATTCGCCGACATTGAGAACCAGCGCAGACTCAACGTAGGGTTTGCCCTGATGATCCTGCAAAGGCGGCTTGCTTCTTCCCCGGAAGCCATCTGGCGCAGTATCGAGCGACGTAGAGAACGGCTGGAGAAGCGCCTCCGGGAAGCTCGGATGGCTATGAGAACCAGTGCAGTCCCGGCCGCCAAGGAGGAACAGGAGATTCGGCTGTCCGACGAAGACCTCGATGAACTCTACGACGAGGCTCCCCAGGAGGAGCGAGAGGCTGTCGAGCAGACCTTGATGGATTTCGCCACTGCAGCCCGTACCGTCGAAGAACTCGACGTCGAGATTCAACACCTGAAACAACTGGAGGCAAGAGCACGGGCGCTTCGTCTCTCCGGGGTTGATGCCAAGTGGAACGAGCTGAGTTGCATCCTGAACAACCCATTGATGGTCGATGACCGGGGCAACCGCCGGAAACTGGTCCTCTTCACCGAGTTCAGGGATACGCTGGCCTATCTGGCCAGCCAGATACGAATCCGGTTGGGGCGCCCGGAAGCGGTCGTCGAGATCCACGGCGGTGTGACCCGTGAGGACAGGCGCAAGATTGTCCATGCCTTCATGAACGACCCCGAAGTGCTAGTCCTGGTGGCCAACGATGCCGCGGGCGAAGGTGTGAACCTGCAGCGGGCCCACCTGATGGTCAACTACGACTTGCCATGGAACCCAAACCGCCTGGAGCAACGCTTTGGCCGAATCCACCGGATCGGCCAGGACGAGGTCTGCCATCTTTGGA
>CALGBT010000899.1 GCA_937884235.1 uncultured Pseudomonadota bacterium | reverse complement strand
CCCCTTTGTCGAGGAATTGGGCTACCCCGTGCCGCGCTTCGATTTTCGCGTCCCCGGGGTCACCAGCATGACTGCCGATGTCCACAAATATGGCTACGCGGCCAAAGGCGCCTCGGTCATCCTCTATCGAAACGTGGACTACCTGAAACACCAACTCTTCGTTTACGAGAATTGGCCCGGGGGCATCTTCGCCTCCCCGGCCTTGCTGGGAACCCGGCCCGGAGGGGCCATTGCCGCGGCGTGGGCCGCCATGCAATCCGTTGGCCGGGAAGGCTATCTGGCCCACGCCCGCACCATCATGACAACCGCCATCCAGCTGCGCCGGGGCATCGAAGCGATTCCCGGACTGACCATTGTCGGCAGCCCGCACATGAGCGTTCTCGCTTATCGTTCCACTACCCCGGAGGTAAATATATACGCGGTAGGGGACCAACTCGAGGCGAGGGGCTGGCACATCGACCGCCAGCAGCGCCCGGAATGTCTGCACCTCATGGTCACCCCCCACCACGCCCAGGTGGCCGACGACTTTCTGGCCCAGCTTGCCGCTGCCGTGGAGGCCGTGCGAGGGCGACAGGACCTGGCCACCAGTGGCGCCGCAGCCATGTATGGCATGATCGCACACATCCCGATTCGGCGACTGGTCCGGGAGAACGTCCTCAAGATGATGGTGGACCTATACGGCCCCTCGGGACAGCAACCCCAACTCGACGCAGAGCAAGATGGCCTCGCCAGCCGCCTCGGACTTACCTACCTCAAGCTGCGTGATGCCTGGCAGCGGTGGCGGCAATGATCCCAACCCTGCAAGTTCTGCTGGCCCTGGTGCTCCCCGTGGCTGTGATCTGGGCCGAGCCTCGGCTTAGACTCGTCAGTACGCTGTCTCCGGTGGTGGTCTGCTACCTTCTGGGCATCGCCCTGGGCAACCAGCCAATCATCTCCTTCGACAACACCCTGGCGCTGCTTATCTGCAGCGTCACGGTGGCCCTGGCCATTCCCTTTCTCCTCTTCTCCGTTGACCTTGGCGGCTGGCTGCGGCTGGCCCGCACCACCGTGCTCTCCTTTTTTCTGGTCATGGTGTCGGCATGCCTGGCGGCTGCTGCGGGTCACCTGTTCTTCGGTCAACAAGTGGAAGAGAGCGCCGGCATCGCCGGTATGTTGGTGGGCGTGTACATTGGCGGCACCCCCAACATGGCCGCGGTGGGCACCGCCATGGCCGTGCGCCCAGAGACCTTCATCCTGCTCAACGCCGCTGACATGGTGGCATCCTTCGCCTACCTCATGGTTGTGCTCACTGTCGCTCGCCCTTTCCTGAGTCGATTTCTGCCGCCCTTTCCGGCCACTACGGGCGGCGAAGGTGACGGTGGCACCAGTTTCGGCGGCTTCACCCTGCCGCCCCTGAAGGAGTTCGCCCTGGCCTTCGCTCTGGCCGCCGCCATCGTCGGCCTGGCCGCCGGCCTGGGGGCCCTGCTGCCACCCTCTATTCGTGATGCCGCCATCATTCTGACCATCACCTCCCTGGCGGTGCTGGCCGCCACCCGCCAGAGGGTGCGCAGCCTTGCCGGAACCCACGCAGTTGGGCAGTTCCTGCTCCTGGTCTTTTGCGTTGCCATGGGAATGACCACCGATTTTGGCGAGCTCTTCTCTGGCGGTCCCGCCATCATGGCCTACGTCGCCTTCGTGCTCTTTGCCACCGTTGCCATCCATCTGGTACTGGCGACTTTTGCCCGCATCGATGTCGATACCTCCATCATCACTTCCGTCGCCGGTATCTTCGGTCCCCACTTGGTGGGCCCAGTGGCCCTGGCCCTCAAGAACCGTGAGATTGTCTTTTCCGGCATCGCCAGCGGGCTGGTGGGGTATGCGGCGGGCAACTACCTGGGAATCTTCATGGCTTGGCTGCTGGGAGGCTAGACAGCGGATGGTTAATCGATGACACTGAAAGCCATGAACCACGTTGGTCGTGCCGCTACCGCGCTATTTGTTCTGCTCCTGCTGGCCTGCGCCGAGGCGTCGCCCCCGCCCAACGTCGAAGTTTGCGTTCTCTCTGGCACTCCCTACGAGCGGGGCTTCCAACACGGGCAGCAGCTTGCCAGCAAGATCCAAAGCCTCTACTCCACCCTCCTGGAGAACTCTCTCATGCCCTTCCTTAACAGGGAGCAGAAGGACGTGGCGGCCTTTCTGGTAGAGTATCAGAAGGATCTCTACTCCAACGGGCAGTTCTCCTACCAGATGTTGCTCCAGTCGGGGCAGCACCTGGCCGAGGAATTGGCGATCGAGTACCCCGAATACCTGGAGGAAATACAGGGCATCGCCGACGGTGCCGGGATGCCCTTTGAGAAGATCCTGATTCTTAACACCTTTGTCGATACCATGCTCGCATTTCGATCCATTACCTTCTTCATTCGGCAACTCCAGGCACCGACTTTGGAGGAGATGGAGTTCATCGCAGACCTGGACAGCGACGGCCACGACAACAACGGCGATGGCAACGCTGACGATGGTCTAGACGGACTCGTCCGGGACTATCGGGAGAGCACCGGATTCACAAACAACTACGGGGCCAAACCCCATGCAGTCATGGCGGAAGTGCCCACCACTGCGGCCATCCGCTTCCGTTTCAAGGACCCGCCACCCCTCACCAGCTTCACCGGCGAAGTTGACCCCGACAAACGCAAAGAGGGCGAGGAGCAGGGCATCGACCCCGCCTCTATCCGCATCCAATTGAACGATATCGTCTACGACGCTGCAAGTGATGTCTGGACAGCTGTAGTTCCTGACGATGACGATACCGCACTGGAGGTTCTGTTCACGCCTCCCGAACCTCTGCCAGCGGCCGCGGTGGTGTCCCTGGTGGTCCAGGCCGGCAACCTCTCCCGCATCGTCGACCCGCCCCCCGTCCATGCTCGTTTCATGCGGGATGAACGCA
>CALGBT010000898.1 GCA_937884235.1 uncultured Pseudomonadota bacterium | reverse complement strand
CAGGGCTCGCTCAGAGTGAAGTGCCATGGCCGATAGATAGGCCTCGCCGCGCTGGCCGTTTGGCAGTTCGCCATGGCGTGAGAGCTCATAGAGATCGTGGAGCATGCCGTGGACTTCATCGGCGACCATGCGCCCAACCGCGGCTGAATCGCCCTCAACTCTCTGCGAGAGGGCCTCGAAGAGTGCGGCGGAAGTGGTCTGACCCTTGATGACGGCAACGGCATGGGGAAGGTAGAACTTGCTCCAGTCATTGGCATAGAGCCGCTGTAGTGACTGGGAGGCCGCGGCGAACGAGCCCAGCTGCATCAAGGCCTTCTTGCGCCCGGCCAGATTGGTGGAAGGGAAGTAGTTCGCCCCTGGTGCATCCCCTCTGGTGTAACCCAGGGTCTCTTTCCCCGAAACGTAAGTGCGGGCGCTGATGAGTCCGCGGGGGTAGGGCGGTACGCTGGCATCAGCGATGACCCGCCCGTAAGCGAGCCCCATGCGCTTGTCTTCCAGCAGCGGCAGCGCCAGATTCTTCAACCAATCACGCTTGAGAGGCAGGGTATCCTGGGAGAGGAAGACGACAATGTCGCCTTCACAGACATCCAGGACCTGCTGCAGATAGTCAGTCCCAGGCCGGGCGTGGAGCGTCCGGATACCTCGTGCCCGCAAGATCAGCGGCGTTCGGTCGGTGGAGCCGGCATCAACTGCAATGGTTTCTACCTCCTGCCCTACTTCCTGATTGCGTAACGAGGCCAGCAACTCTTCCAACCAGGGGTCGCCGTTTTCAGTGCGGATAACCACGGTGATGTCCGAGGTGGCCCCCAGGAACATGCGGCGCATCATACTTGGCAGGTTGCGGGCGCGGTTGGGCGACACCTGCTCCCGCTGACGACCATGGCTCTCGCTCCCTTCATGGCCCCGGGTAGGCGACTGCCCGCCACCACCGTGCTCTCGCTGGCGGTTGCCCGTATCGTCTCGCTGACCGGCATTATGGCGGCCCCGGCCTCCTCTGTTTCTGCGTCCCATCAACTCCTCCTTGGGGTATTCCCGTCCCCGGACCCGGGGGGGCCATTATAGGGGCACGAGCGTCACTTCGCCAGTGGGAAAAGAAAAAGGGGGAGGCTAGCGCTCTACGTCAACGTAGAGTACTTTGCCGATCTGGACAGGAAGGTAGCGCGCTTCACGCTTGAGAGTGAGAATGACTCGGACCCCGTCCTTGGTTTCGACAGCTTCGATCTGCATGATGGGAGTGTTGAAATTCCGGGTGACCAGCGGACGCATGTCATTGAATGTGGCCATCTTTGCCCGCGCTAGTTCGACGTAAACCTGCTGCGGGATCGTCGGGTCCGCCTGGGCCTGCACGAAGTTGTCGTAGACCCACGGCGAAATGGTGCGGTCCGCCAGGATGAAGACCCGGGAGAAGAGCTCTCGCTGTTCAAAACCGACGCGCTCGACGATGGTTTTGCCGCCTTCGGCCTCAGGCTCGTCGAGGGCAACCTCTTCCTCGGCATTTCTGCCGGGGACCAGGCCCTGATAAGTCCGCACCTTGTAGAGACTGAAATCTTCGTCAATGTAGACTTCCTGAAAGAGCCCCGTCCCGTAAACATTGTAGGG
>CALGBT010000897.1 GCA_937884235.1 uncultured Pseudomonadota bacterium | reverse complement strand
ACCAATGCCAAGAAGGTCACTGATGACGTGGCCCAGCTTTCCAGTGAGATAGTTCCCCCTGAAGACCTCTTCCTTTCAGACTCTGCCGAGGATTCTGAAGCCATCGCCCGGGTTCTGGTTGAGCGGGGGTATGAAACCGTCTTTGCCGGCGGCGGCGATGGCACCGTCATGCATCTCATCAATCAGCTTGCCCGCTATCCCCTTGAACAGCAGCCTGCCATCGGCATTCTCAAGCTGGGAACGGGCAATGCCATGGCCCGTATGGTCTCGTCGGGTAATGTCCAGGGGGACCTCAAGTCCTTCATGCACTCGGCCACCCGCGAGGTTATGCCCATCTCTCTCGTGGAGACGGAAGGAATTCGCTGTCCCTTCGCAGGCGTGGGCGTGGACGCAGCAATCCTTAACGATTACCGCTTCGCCAAGGACAACTGGGGCAGTAGCGTGCTCAAGCCGGTAGTCCAATCCGTGGGCGGATACTTCCTGGCTTTCTTCGCGCGTACCGTACCGCGCATGGCCGGCGATGCTTTGCTGGGGAATCGCGCTGAAGTCCGCGTAACTGTGGCCAACGGCGATGCTCAACGGGTTGGCCCAGGGGGCCAACTCGGGGAGTCCTTCGCTGCCGGCAGCCTGCTCTATGAAGGGCCACTAACCGCCGTCCTGGCGGGAACGGTCCCCTTCTACGGCTACGGCATGAAGGTCCTGCCCTATGCCACCCTCGACCCCCGGCGCATGCACCTGCGCGTCACCGATCTGAGTGCTGCACGCGCCCTTGCCATTCTGCCCTCGATCTGGAAGGGCGAAGTGCAGAATGCGCAAATCTACGATTTCCTGGTCTCCGAAGTCCGCATCGAGTTGTCCCAGGAGGTGCCCTTCCAGATTGGCGGTGATGCCGCCGGGCATCGCACCAAGGTTGTCTTACGTACCATTCCCAATTGTGTCCGACTGCTGAAATTACTCTGAGTGGCGGCGCATCCCTGACGCACCGCGTGACGCTCTTCTTGCTCTAGAGCCCACCTTTGCATATCATGTCCCCAACTTTCTGGATCCGGAGGAACAGATATGAAGTTCAGCCTGCGTTTTCTCTTCGCTGCTGTGTTGGTTGCATCCATTAGCGCTGCTTGCAGTACCGGCTCTGGTGAAGATGATGTGATTGCTGATGTGACGTGTGGCTGTGAATCCGATGCCGCCTGTACCGCCACCGCCCAGGAATGCGAAACCCCCATTCCCTGCGAGGAGAGCGCACAGTGTGAAGACCAGAATCCCTGCACTGCAGACGAGTGCTTTGAAGGTGCCTGCCAGTTCTCCTTCGTGGGTGGAGATGGCTGCTGCGTTGACGATGCCGCCTGTGACGATGGCAATCTCTGCACCTCGTCGAGCTGCCAGGTCGGTCTCTGCGTGACCCAATGGCTGGACCCACTCTGTTGCAACGAGGCCTCGGATTGCGACGACCTCGACGTTTGCACCAAGGGCGCGTGCGTTGTTGGGCAGTGCTCCTATGAGCCCATTGCCAACTGCTGTAACGACAACCTGCAGTGCAACGACTCCAACACTTGTACCTCCGACCTCTGCGTCTACGGTACCTGCGTCAATCCCGTCGACTCATCGGTTGCGGGGTGCGCCTGTTCCAGCACCACCGAGTGTGAAGACATGAACGAGTGCACCCTGGACAAGTGCATCAACAATGCCTGCGACTACGAGATCTATTTTGCTGCCGGACAGCCGGTGGAGGGTTGTTGCCAGGACGACTACGACTGCAACGACAACGATTCCACCACCATGGATATTTGCCTCCAGTTCCGCTGCGTCAACTACCATGTGGCCGTCTGTAAGTTTGATGCGGATTGCAACGATGCCGACCCCTGCACCGTAGATGTCTGCCTGAATGGGCACTGTGTGGTGGATCAAGAAGGGGTG
>CALGBT010000896.1 GCA_937884235.1 uncultured Pseudomonadota bacterium | reverse complement strand
AAAGCCATGGTTGGTGCGCGGGAACTGCTGCTGCGCCCTTGCATCGGAGAGCCCCGTCATTCCCGGAGGGAGACGCGTTTCAAAGTCTCTTCAGGCCCGGCTTCTGCAGTGACGGTGACTGTCCCCGACTCCCCAACCGGGAGGATCACCTGTGTCTGTGCCGACTTCAAATCCGGGGGACCGAATTCCCGGTTCGCATGCTGTCACATCTTTGTGGTGCTACTCGTTCATGCTTCATTGAAGCACCGCGTGTTGGACTACCTGCTTTAGGAGGTTTACATGGTACGCAGCAAAAGCAACAACCGGACAACGAAGCACGATGTCGCAGATGCAGTGACGAAGCCCTACCGGTCGGATCTGGAGTACCTTCAGGATGAACTGGAGTGGATCGAGGCCCGGGCCCGTCGTATCGCTGACGAAGTTCTGCTCGCCAAGCTGGAGGCCGGTGAGGATGTTGACGACTACAACCCCATGCGTCTGCTGGATGAGGCCCCCACGCCGCGCATGGTGCGGGCTCGGGTTGTGCGCCATAAGAGGCAGGAGCAGGCTGTTCGGGCCACCATCACACTACGCCTTGACGCCAGCCGTAGCAGCGGTCTGTCACTGGCCCTCGACCGCCTTTGCGAAAGCCACGGTCTGGACGAATTCGACCGCACCATCATTCTCCTGGCCGCTTCCCCCTGCTTCTCCCGCCGCTACGAAGAACTCCTCGAATCCCTGGATGCCGAGAAGGCCTCCAGCGGGACCACCGTGGAAGTGATATTTTCATTCTGTGAAAAACCAATGGAGGATCGGATCCGGCTGCGGCGACGTTTCAGCCCCAAGGCCACCATCTTTGCCCGGGATCTGGCCAAGATTGACATGGGCCACCGCTATGACAACCCCAAGGATCTCTTGATTGCGGAAGTGACCCTCTCGGACCGTACGTTCAGCTACCTGGTCGGTGACGAATCGCTGTCCGCGGAGTTTATGGAGTTTTCGTCCGTGGAGGAGCCAAAGGTGACCCTGGACCAGGTGGTCCTCCCCGAGGCGGAAAAGCAGCGCATCTTGTCGGTGGTCGAGCGCCATGACCGGTACCTGAGTTGTCGTAAAGAGTGGGGATTCGACGACCTGATCCGCTACGGCCGGGGAGTACTAATGCTCTTCCACGGCAAGCCCGGCACAGGCAAAACGATGATGGCCCATGCCGTTGCTCACCGCATGGGCAAGCGAATCCTCAACGTCGATATCCCCACCTTCATCGGCCAGTCTGAGGCTGACCGCTTCCTGCCCGGGCTCTTCCGAGAGGCTCGCATGCAGGATGCCTTGCTCTTCTTCGACGAGTGCGAGCTTCTCTTCGGGGACCGCGCCATGGGCAATTCCCTCATGACCATGCTCCTCACCGAACTCGAGCGTTTCGAAGGGGTGGCGGTGCTGGCCACCAACCTCCCTGAGGTGCTCGACGAAGCCCTGGACCGCCGCATCCTGGTCAAGGTGCAATTCCCAGCCCCCGACCGTGATGCCCGCCGGGAAATCTGGCGCAAGCATCTGCCGGACAAGGCTCCCATTGCCGCCGACGTGGACCTGGACTTGCTGGCTGACCGTTTCGAAATGGCAGGCGGCTACATCAAGAATGCGGTGCTCATGGCGGTGGCCGAGGCAGTGCACACCAACGGCGAATCCCCCTCTATCACCATGGCGCACCTGGAGCAGGCCGCTCGGGACCAGCTCCGCCGGCCCCTCGACGAAGATTCACCCCTGGTGATGCCCCGGGTCCGGCTGAGGGATGTTGTTCTTTCCGAGCAGCTGCGGGCACAAATTGACGAGTTGATTGCCGCATCTCGCAACCGCCGCACCGTGCTGGAGCGGTGGGGAATCGGTGCTCACCTGACCTACGGCAAGGGCATTTCAGCGCTCTTCCACGGCCCGCCGGGACCGGCAAAACGTTGTGTGCGGAGGCCATCGCCGGCGAAATGAATCAGCCCCTCCAGGTTGTTGCCATCCCGGCGGTGGTCTCGAAGTGGGTGGGACAGACCGAGCAGAATCTCGCCCGCATCTTCCGGGAGGCCCGCACCGCCAACGCAGTGCTCTTTCTGGACGAAGCGGACACTCTCCTGATGGAACGAGGCGAAGGCCGCGCCTCCCGCCACGACGATTCCATCGTTAACACGCTGCTCACCCTGATAGAACGGCACGACGGTGTGGTGCTCCTGGCCACCAATCTGGCCGACCGGCTGGACAAGGCCCTGGCCCGCCGCCTGACTTACCGTTTGCTGTTTCCGTTCCCCGAGCCGAAGCAGCGGACTGCCATCTGGCAACGCCTCCTACCGGCTACGGTTCCCACCGCCGGCGAGATCGACTTCGCTCGTCTTGGGGCGACCTACTGCCTGTCGGGTGGCCACATCAAGAATGCGGTATTCAAGGCCGCGTTCCGGGCTGCCAACAACGGCAACCTGCTCACTCACGAGTTGCTGGAGCAGGCCGCTCAGGAAGAGGGGGATGGCCTGGCAGGAAAAGAGCAGCGGGTCGTAGGTTTCGTGGCTGAACGACGGTAGACAAACGGCGCTGGTCGCTGCTAAGATGGCTAGGTCAGCCATGCCAGAATCGCCGGAAACAGGAGAAACCATGGGAATTAGTATACTGGCCGTAACCCGAAGAGGATATGAGTTCAAGCAGGATCGCCTAGGCTATGTCACCTACGTTCCTCCGCAGACATTGCCAGCGGGGACGCCGCGGTCGGGCCTGAGCCGGGACGACCTGCGAGCCGTGGGTAGAGCGCTGGAATGGGAGTGCCCCGTGCCTCCCGGCGCGGCAATCGACCGCATCGAGCCGGTGGGCATGGCTGCCCCCTCAGAGTGGGAACTGCTCTATCTTGAGTGGTTGCAGGTGGTCACCGGCGCCGGCCTTGCCGCCGACTGGTCCGCGTGGCCCGCTGCTCGGGGCGCGGCCGGGGCGCAGCAGGTAGCGTCCATGCTGACCGGGGGAGGCTTCCTGCGTTCGCCGGACCAGGTTCCAGATGGGGTGCGCATCGTCCGGGCCGCGACCCGCCGCGGCGAGGCCCGCAATGCTGCGCTTGCCGTTCGTGAGTGGCTCGTTCGTGAGTTCAGGGCCGGGGAATGGGGGGAAGCACTCAACCAGGTCACGGTGCTACTGCCGGCCGAGCCCGGAGCAGTCGAGGCATGGCGGGATGCCTTCGCACAGAGCGAGTTGCCCGTGCGCTCGGTCGCCTTCCGTTCCCTTGCGTTGGAGCCGTTCGTGCAATGGGTGGTGGACCTCGCCGAGTTGTGCGGTTGGTCCGACACTCAGCGCCGGCCACGCAGTCTTCTGCAGCGGGTGCTTCTCGCTCCCTTCTGGTCCACTGCGGCCGTGGGCAGGTGGCTGGACATGGAGGAAAGTCCGGCCCGACGGGACCTGGAAGAGCTTCTGCGCCGAGTCCGGCGGCCGACGGTCAGCCTGGCCGAGTGGCTGGCCCATGTGAACGCCGCATGCGGCAGCGGTAACTGGCCCGACTGGCGAAACCGGGCCAAGACCATTACGACAATGACCGAGCGCCTGGCCGCCCACCTGGGTGGTAGCGACCTGCCCGAGGCCATGCGCAGTCTGATGGCGCCCCGCAAAGATGAGAGAAAGGCAATCCCTGACTTCGGAATCCGCGCGGCCACCATGGGGCTGCACAAGCTCAACCAGGACGACCCCCCGGACAAGGGGGACACAGATGATCTGCGCAACGTGTACAGCCTGGTGGTCAAGCTCCTGGGCTCCATGGCTGCCGTACCGAGCGATGAGACAGACGAGGCCAGGCGACGACGGCACCAGGTGCGCGTCCTGCGCGATGAGCTGCTCTCTCGCTCCTTGGTCTCCCGCACCAATCCTGAGCACGGGGTGACCTTCCTGCCCTACGAGCTTGTGGACCACCGGGAATCAAGCCTGCTCTTCGTGGCCGCGCTGGGCGAGGGCAGGTACCCACACGTGCCCTCGCTGCCCGGGGAGAACGAGACAGCGTGGCACTCTGTCCTGGGCACCATCGGGGAGCAGAGAACCGCGGTGGGATGGGTGGCGAACGAGGTGGAGAGGCAGATACGGCAGGCCGGCGCGGCCGTGAGGATGGCCCGTACTGTGGTCTTCTCATACACCACCGAGGGGACCGGCAAGGAAGAGGTGCACCCCGGGCCGCTGCTCTCGCTTCTTACAGGCGGATGGAGCGAACGGGCCTGGAGCGACAACCGGCAGGCCTTGTGCACCCTCGATGCCGGACAGGACTACCCCGGCTCCCTGTCAATGGCCGCGAACTGGACCGAGGCCTCCCTCTTCGCAAACCTGGAAGAGTGCAGGAGCGAGTTGCGTCAGTCCCTTTCAGCCGGCGACGGCCCGGCCGCGCAGCGTGTAGAAAAGATGGAGCAGGCCGCACAAGCTCTGGCGACCACGACCGTGGCCGAGGCCCAGCGGCAACCGACCGAACCTGGGGCCCCGATGGGCGTCCACACGGGCCGGTTGCCCGGCTTTGCACTCTCCCCAGATGCGTTCAGCCCTACGGCCCTCGAAGCTTACGGCCAATGCCCGTACAAGTATTTCCTCAGCAGAGTACTCCGGCTCAGCTCCGACGACGACGCGTCCGAGGACCTGGACGCGCTCGAGACGGGTACCGCAATCCACCAGATCTTTGCTGATGCCTGCCAGCAGGTGGTGAAGCTCACCGGCAAGCCGTGGGACCTCACCTACCCTGAGGGCGCAGACAAGGTGGAGTCTGCGGAGAACAAGCTGCGCAAGCGCACGGAGGTCCTGGACGAGTTGCTGCCCCGGGTGGAGCAGGCCATGACCCAGGCAACGCAGAAGCAACCGACCCTCTCAGAACCCCTGCTGCTCCAGGTCGGGGTCCGGTGGAAGCAGGCGATCACCCGCTGGGTTGATAGGCACCTGCAAGAGGACATCCCGTTCTCCACCTTACCAGACGACGTCGACTCGGCCCCCGGCGTGGCCCCCCTGGTGTCGAGATGCAAGGCATCCATGGCGGCATTTGAGAAACTCCTGAATGTTCTGGAGGAACTCGACACGGCTGTCAGAGACGGAGCTTTCAGCTACGGAAACAAGAATGACGCTGATGTCTGGACCACTCGATTCAAGTATACGGTGGAGCCGACATGCAAGGCCCCGGCCCAAAAGCACCTGCGGGGCCTTCAGGCGCGGCTCAAGAAGGAGGGTACAGAGATCCTCGACGAGGCCCTTGAACAGATCACGGGCGATTTGCGCACACACTGCCTGGCCGGGGCCGAAGCTGCCCTGGCGCAGGCCCGCGCAGCCGAGGTCAGGAAGCGTGAAGGGGCGTTCCCCGCGCGCAGGGTGGCGTACGCTGAGCTTTCCTTCGGGTTGGGAGGTGAGCAACACGACGACGAGGACTCCCACAGCTCGGCGGACGCCCTGGAACTGACCTTCGCCAGCGGCAGGTCAGCGCGCTTTCGCGGCCAGATCGACCGGGTCGACTGGGACCGGGAGCGCCGCACCGCCGCTGTACGTGACTACAAGTCGGGGGCAAAAAAGGGCATCCCGCAATTGCGGCGGGAGATGCGGGCAGGCGTTCACCTGCAACTTCTGCTCTACGCTCTGGCCGTCGAGGAGCTCTTCGCCAAGGCAGGCAAGCTGCCCGAGCTGGCGGGCGGCACGGTCCGGCGCATGGCCCTGGAATTCCCAAAGTCGGGCAACAACTCGGAACTCGGCCTTGACGAGTCCGTGGAACTGGCGCTGGCCCCGGAAGACGAAGAGACCGACCCGGAGGGTGAGCACCTGACAACCACGTGGACAGAGGTGGCACTGGCCTGGTTGGAGCACCATACGCAGGGAATCAAGGAAGGCTCGTTCGAGTTGCTCCCGGCCGCCTGTCCTCTCCGGAAAGAATCTGCCTACTGCGATTTCAAAGAGGTCTGCCGCTTCTCGCCGCTCAACGAGGAGCACTTCGAGGCCCCCCGGCCACGCCCCGAGTTCCCGGAGCCGGTCGAACGCAAAGGGGGGGAGCCCAAGCCCGCGGATCCCCTGCTGCCCCCGAAAGGTGCGGCAGATGTAGATGATGCACTCACCTTCCGAGAAGAGCACGAGCTCGGACAACTAGCGGCAGCCGACCTGTCGACCGATGTGCTCGTCTCCGCCGGCGCTGGCACCGGCAAGACCTACAATCTGGTGCGCCGCTACCTGGCCGCGCTGGAATCCGGAGTCGCACCAGAGGAGATTCTCTGCGTGACCTTCACCCGGCAGGCCGCGGCCGAGATGAAGCACCGGGTGCGGACCGCGCTGATGGAGCGTGCTGCGGCCCATGGTCAGGATACGCTCGAGCCGGAGGTCAGGCGTACTCTCATGACCATCTCCGCAGCCCCCATACAGACCCTGGACAGCCTGGCTCTGAACATCGCCACCACCCTCAGGGAGGCTATGGTCGCCCAAGGGGTGGACGATATCCCACCCGTTCCCACGGTGGACCCCACCGGCGCAAGGGCGGTGCTGGAGCAGTTCGTGGCAGACCGCTTCCTGCGTGGCATCGAGGAAGAGGATGAGGACCTGCAGGCGATACTGGACCACCTGACTGTGACCTCTGCGCGCAAGCAGGTCGGCTACAGCCTCCAGTCCACCTGGCACCTTGAACCCGGCGCCAGGGCGCACAATGCCAATGAAATCCGGCAGACCTGGCTGGACCTGGCCAGCCCGCTGATCGAGCTCGCCCGCGCTGCCTTCCGTGAGCTTGACATTGAGCGGTGGCAGGCCGTCTACGACGAGACCCGGGCCGACGGCACCTTCCTACCGGGCAACGAGCAGCGCATGGAGGATTCGTTGCGCTGCGCCAGGCGCCTGGCGGGCTCAGATGACCTGTCGCTCAAGGAGGCGCTGGCGCAGCTGGCCGCGGTTGCCGATACGCCCATGAGCAAGAAGGGCGGCGATAATGCCATCGGCGACAACGTGCTTTACCACTGGCTCCAGGAGCACAACGTCAAGGCCTTGGCTGGTTCCCCGGTCACGGGGTCGTCCGCGGCGCAAAAAGCGTGGGACTTCCTGAAGAGGCACATCGACGACCTCGACGGGTACGCACAGGTGGCCGCGGCCATGCAGTCCATCACGGTGCGGTGGGGCCGGGAGTTTCGCTCGCAGACAGAAGAGAGTGGCCGGCTCCGGTATGTGGACGTTGAGCTACTCGCGTTGGACGCGTTGTCTGACCGGGAGAAACTGAAGTTGCTCAAGCCGCGGCTGCAAT
>CALGBT010000895.1 GCA_937884235.1 uncultured Pseudomonadota bacterium | reverse complement strand
CCAATCGCATCATGCATCCTCCCCAGGGAGCAGCAGATTGCCGCCTTCCCGGTCAAAGAGATGGACCGCCTTGGTATCGATCTCGAAACTGGCCTCTTCGCCTTCGACTGTGGTCCCTCGACCATCGAGTCTGGCGGTGAGCAAAGACTCTCCGGCCCTCACGTAAACAAAGCGCTCAGCCCCAAGATGCTCAACAACTTCAACCCGACCGGTGATGACGTTGCCCCCATCTCCCCGGCCCTCAGATAAGAATGACTGCGGCCTGATGCCTGCGGAGAGCGCCCCACGATAGGTCCCCAACTGCGTCTTCTGGGCAGGCGTAGGAGACATCCTCAAGCCCTCGCCAGTGATCGTCACACCGTCGTACTCGGCGGGGATGACGTTCATGGAAGGGGAGCCGATGAAAGTCGCCACAAAGAGATTCACAGGCCGTTCGTAGACGTCCAGTGGACTCCCCACCTGCTGAATGCGGCCCTCGTTCATGATGACAATGCGATCGGCCAGGGTCATGGCCTCGACCTGATCGTGGGTGACATAGATGATGGTGGTCTGCAGCCGGTTGTGCAGACGGCTTATCTCCACCCGCATCTGGACGCGGAGCTTGGCATCAAGGTTGGAAAGGGGCTCATCAAAGAGGAAGACGGAGGGGTCACGCACAATAGCCCGACCCATGGCAACGCGTTGCCGCTGGCCACCGGAGAGAGCCTTGGGCTTGCGCTGGAGCAAGGATTCGATTTCCAGAACCCGGGCTGCCGACTCCACCCGTTCGCGTATCTCAGCCTTGGGCATCTTCCGCAGTTTGAGGCCAAAAGCCATATTGTCGAAGACGGTCCAATGGGGGTAGAGGGCGTAGTTCTGGAAGACCATGGCGATGTCACGATCCTTTGGCGGGACGTCATTTACCCGCCTCTCCCCAATGAAAATGTCACCCTCGGAAATCTCCTCCAACCCGGCGATCATGCGCAAGGTCGTGGACTTGCCGCACCCGGACGGCCCCACCAGCACGATGAACTCCTTGTCGTGCATGGTGAGATCAAACTCCTTCACCGCGGTGAAGCCCTCGTAACGCTTCCACACGTTTTTCAGGACAACCTGAGCCATATTATCTCCATCCTGAGTTACTACTTGAACTCGGCCAGTATAGCCAATGGACTCCGCGGGTCAACGCTTAACAAGGAGAGGACAGAAAAACGTTGCGCTCACTGCGCGCACAGGGCATATAGGAGCCCTGTTTGGAGGTCTTACTTGGAGCTGCTCGACTTGCTGCACCATGACATTCGGAAGCCTGCCCGCTATCGCGGCGGCGAGTATTTTCCCGCCGGCTACCGCGCCCCCCGGCCGGGTGACCTCAAAGTCGCCCTGGTCTACCCCGACTTGTACGAAATCGGGATGTCCAACACCGGGATGCGCATTCTCTACTCCATGCTGCTACGGCAAGAGGGCATCTACGTAGATCTCGCCTTCGCACCCTGGCCCGACATGGAGGGGGTACTGCGAAAGTCAGGTGAGAAGCTCACCTCTCGCCACGGCAACATCCCCCTCGCCGACTTCGATGTTCTGGGGGTTTCGCTCCAATTCGAGCTGAACTACACCAACGTGCTGCTGATCCTTGATCTGGCCGGCTTGCCGCTCAGGTCAGCAGACCGGAACAGCACCGCCCCGCTGGTGATTGCCGGCGGCCCTTGTGCCACTCACTGTGAGCCCATGGCTCCCTTCTTCGATGCCATTCTGCCCGGGGACGGGGAGGAGGCCATCGTCAGTTTCATGGCCGCAGCCCGCAGGGGCAGGGAGTCGGGCTTGGACCGAGGTGCCTTTCTGACCGAGGTCGATGGCCTGGAAGGCATCTACGTCCCGGCAAAACACGAACCCGTCGCCGCCACCGGCGGGGTGCTGGTGCACCCTGAACTGGCGGTGCACAAGCAGACGTTGCGCAATCTAGACGACTTCGCGGCCTTTACCGAGTTTCCTGTCCCCGCCGTCGAGACCATCTTCGACCGCGTCTCCCTGGAATTGGCCAGGGGGTGCTTTCAGGGTTGCCGTTTCTGTGAGCAGGGCTTCACCTATCGACCGCCCCGGGAGCGGGCCCCCGACTACCTCTTGGACTGGGCGGGGCGAACCATTGACAGCTCGGGGCTCCACGAGATCTCCCTGGCCTCCCTCTCTTCTGCCGATTACTCCTGCATCCTCTCTCTGGCCGCCGAGATTCGCCAGATGGCTCAGGAGAAGGATGCGTCTGTCGCGGTCTCTTCCTTGCGCGCCTACGGCATCGACGACACGGTCCTGGACGCCCTCACCGACCGACGCACGTCCAGTTTGACCCTGGCCCCGGAGGCGGGCAGTCAACGGCTGCGCAACCTCATCAACAAGAACGTCACCCGAGAGCAGATTCTTGATGCCGTGCGCCGCATCGTTGACAAGCGCATCAACCGCATCAAGCTCTACTTCATGATCGGCCTGCCCACGGAAACTGACGAGGACATTGAAGAGCTCTGCCAACTGGTGCATGACTGCTACGACATCGTCAGGTCCCGGTTCAAAGCCAAGGCCGCAGTGGTGGCCTCCGCCTCGATGTTCGTGCCCCGGCCCCATACCCCCTTCCAGTGGGAGAGCATGGCCCCGGTGAACCAGTTACAGGTGAAGGTGCAAACGGTGCGAGACCGGCTACGCCGCAAGGGCATCACCTTTCGCTGGCATGACCCGGAGATGTCGTGGCTGGAAGCCGTTGTCACGCGCGGCGACCGGACCCTGGCCCCGGTTATCGAAGAGGCCTATGGAAAGGGGGCCCGCTTCGACTCCTGGGATGAGCTTTTCAAGCAGAGCATCTGGCGCGATGCTCTGGCCACCGTAGGCATCGATGGGAATCGATTCCTGCAGCAGATTCCCACCGACCAATCCCTCCCCTGGAGCCATTTCAAGATCGACGTGGACGATGAGTTTCTCAGACGCGCGCGGGACCGGGCCTTCGAGTTCAAGACGACCAAACCATGCCAGCCCTTCGGCGACAAGTTCACCTGCTACCAATGTGGTGCGAAGTGCCCGGAGCCCCGCGTTGAGAAGTCCATCCCGCTAGAGCCCCATCAGGCCGGCGCTGGCGGCCAGCTTCCCCTCGAGGAGGCGCTCCCTGGGAGACCACTTGACCCCTTGTCGGATGGGCCAGTCGTCCGCTACCGCCTCACCTACCGCAAGGCCGGCGATGCCGTCCTCCTCGGCCACCTCGACATCCTGCGCCAGTTGACGCTTACGCTGCGCCGAGCGGGCGTGGCTGTCGAACGCTCCCAAGGCTTCAATCCCCGACCGCGCTACTACTTCGCCGCACCGCTGGCCCTCGGTCACTTTGCGCTCCAGGAGCCGGTGGACATCATGCTCCTGGGCAAGCTGGGCGCGGCCGACGCGCTGCGGCTGCTCAACCAGTACTCGATTCCCGGCCTGAGCTTTCTCTCGTGGGTCGAAGTCGATGAGGAGATGCCCAAAGTCGCCAAGGTGGTGGCGGCCACCATCCTCCTGGCCCCGGCCAACATGGCTTCGTCCGCAGTGGTCAAGCTCATTGAGGCTCTGGCTTCCGAGCACCTCCTCGCCATCGAGGTCGCCGACCCAATCCCGGCCGGGTTGCCGGAAGCACCCACCGGGGCTGTGAGAGTCCGGTGGAGCACCATCTCCGCCCCCCGCATTGACAAATTATTGAAGGAACAACATCCAGAATTGACCTGGCACTGGATCTGCCGCGAGACACTTCATTACTAGACCACCCTGCTTGTCATTGTTGCGCGGCCAATCGCTTTGAAATACACTCTTCAGCAGATAAGAACTCTGCCGGAGGCCTGACCATGAAGCGACTCCTCTTGATTGTCTCTCTTGCTGCCATGTTAGCCGCTTGCGGTGGTAACGAAGAGAAGAAAAACGCCCCGTCCACAACTGCCGGGGAAACCTGTGTGACCGAGAGTGCCACCGTCTGCGGCATTAACGAGACCGGGCTTGAGGCTGTGCTCATGTGCATCAAGACCGCCAACGGAAACCTCTGGAGCGAGTCGGATGTCTGCTACAAGTCGGAGTACTGCAACGAGGATTCCAAGTGCGTTGTCGACTGTGACTCCGCCTGGCTCTGCGAAGGCAAAGAGTGCGGCGACGACGGTTGCGGCGGCAGTTGCGGCGGCTGCCCGGTCGGGGCCAACTGCCTCGCCGGGGCCTGTGTCGAGTACGTCTGCGACCCCATGTGCGACGGACTGGCGTGCGGTCCGGACGGTTGCGGTGGAGAGTGCGGCGATTGCGCCGGCGATACCGTCTGCCGCTGGCCGGACTTCGCCTGCTTCGCTAAGCCTCAGGGCTGTGTGCCCAACTGCGAAGACAAAGCATGTGGACCCAACGGCTGCGGCGGGAGCTGCGGTGGCTGTGCCGAAGGCACCTTCTGCCAGGCCGCCACCCTCACCTGCGATTCCCCTTGCGTACCCAGTTGCTCTGGCAAGGAGTGCGGCGACGACGGCTGCGGTGGGAGCTGCGGCGGCTGCGCCGGCGAGAGTGAGTTCTGCATCTCCGGCCAGTGTGGTCCTTGCGATCCGGTGTTGAACGTCGGCTGTCCCGACGGCAGCTACTGCACCTACATTAATGGCGACGGCCCCCAGTGTGACGTGGCCGGCACCCAGAAGTACGGCGAAGCGTGTGGCGGCACCGATTCCTGTATGGAAGGGGTCTGCATCGAGTTGTCCAGCAGCGAACTGGGGGCAGTCTGCTACCAACTCTGCGGCGTCAACTCCGACTGCGGCGAAGGCAAGCAGTGCATCTCCCTCCAGGACTCGGCATACATGATCTGCGGGGCCGGGGCCGGCCAGTTGCAGAAATGCAACCTGCTCACCCAGGACTGCGACCTCGATACCGACGGTTGCTACTTCGAGACCGGAGCCGGCGAGCCCGTCTGCCTCACCGCAGGACCAGGCCAGGAAGGAGCCACTTGCTCCGGACAACCCAACGACTGTGCCGAAGGCCTCACCTGCCTCTCCAACAAAGGGGCCAACTGGGTTTGCCGCAAATTCTGCAACACCGCCAAGGGCAAAGAACCATCCTGCGATGCCGAAAGCGATACGCCGAAATGCACTAACTACTTTGCGAAGCAGGCTGCGGGGTATTGTACGGCTGAGTAGCCGGCGTTCGCTGGTCGCTGCGCTCCCGTTCGCAGGTCGCTGCGCTCCCGTTCGCAGGTCGCTGCGCTCCCGTGCGCGATTCGCTGCGCTCATGTTCGCTATTCCCCCGTCGCCGTACAATCCTACAAGTCTTGTTCCACCACGAATCTGCTGTTGGGCGATAGGCCGGTGATGACTTGTTCGTCGCCGCCGGGCCAGAATACTGTGACAGAATCGATGGTGTTGGCGGTGCCCAGGCCGAAATGGACGGTGTGGGAATCCTGGGCGTTCATGTGGCGGCCGCCGCCTTTGACGAGGCGGGTCATTTTGATGCCTGCGGCCTCGACGACCACTCGGGCACCGATGGCATCGCGGTTGGCGGTGGTCCCCACGAGGTCGAGCTTGAGCCAATTGTTGTCCTGTCCCATCCGGTTGATGAGGAGCTGGTTGCGCTGGGCCCCCATGCGGTCCATGACGATGAGGTCGAGGTCACCATCTTCGTCGACATCTGACCAGACAGCTCCTACTGAGTCGTTGACGATGGCGTTGGTTTCGTAGGTGATGTCGGTGAAGGAATCGCCATCGTTGCGGTAGAACTTGAAATAGTGATTCTGGTAGAGCGCACAAAGCGCCAGATCGAGATCGCCGTCGTTGTCGTAATCGGCCCAGGCCGCGTTGACGTCACCTTCGTCATAGATGAAGCCGTACTCTTTGGCCTTGTCCACGAACTTGAAATCGGGCGGTCCCTGGTTCACCAGTAGGCGCGAGTCGTCGCTGTAGGGCATCGTCCGGGGGTGGGAGAGGTTGGGCTCAAAGAGGTCGAGGTCGCCATCGTTGTCAAAGTCGCCCCAGTCGCCGCCGTACGTATGCCCGCCCCAGAAACCCTGGTCATCCTTCATCAGGCCCAGTTCTTCGGCACGGTCTTCAAAAGTGCCGTCACCCAGGTTCCAATAGAGCAGGTTGTCCTTGAACTGGTAATTGCCCACCCAGACCTCGGCCAGGCCATCGTTGTTGACATCGGTCCAGCTCACTCCGTAGCAGGGCTCGGCGTTTTCACGGAGCATGCCGGCCTCCTCGGTCATGTCCGTGAAGGTCCCGTCCCCGTGACCAACCACGTACTTGTCGTTGTAGGCCGGGGGCTCGGGATAGGTCACCAGCCAATTGCCCCAGTAGATATCGAGGATGCCGTCGTTGTTGCCATCGCCCAGTGCAGCTGCACCGGTGGGGTCGAAGCTCTCGACACCCGAGTCTTCCACCACTACGAAGAGGTCCTCCCCGTCGTTGCGCAGGATGCGGTTGGGGTTCTCTCCGGCAGGGTCGGTCCAGGTGGAGGCGAAGGCATCGATGTCACCATCGTTGTCAAGATCACCAAGCACGAGGTTGTTGGCCCCCAACCCTGGGGGGAAGAGCGGCGGTTCGGCGGCGGCAAAACCGCCCGCCCCGTCACCGAGGAAGGCCACCGGGTCGGCCGCGAAGCTCACCACGTCGTCGTGGCCGTCACCGTTGATGTCGGCAACAGAGGCGCGGTTGTAGCCCGGTTGGGAAAAGGGCGCGGCCAGCTCGCCAAACCAGAAGTCCTCATCTTCCCAGGCACAGAAGTAGAAACCTTCGAGTTCCATGCGATAGTTGGCATCGCCCAGGCCATAGGCCTCGAACTCACCGGGCACCAGAATGAGCCCCCGGGACTTCTCCTCGGCCGGGTCGGCAATCTCTGCTACGGCAACGTAGGGGGCTGTATCGAAGTGCTGATAGACTATGGCGTAATGTTGGGTTGGTTCCAGGAAGATGCCCCTGTCGGCCACATTGATTTCGGTCCAGACCTCCGGGTCGGCATCCTGGAGTTTCACGTCAATGGGCTCCATGAGATTGGCCGAGGGCTCGCTGAGTTTCTCCCAACTGGCGGGGTATGACCGCCCAAGGGTGTGCATCAGTCTGACCCGCGCCTTGCCGGTGCCAGCGAAGGCGATGCGGATCTTGGTGACATAGAATGGATGCTCAGGAATGACCTTCATCATTTCCTGGGTCAGCGCCGGGAACTCGTTGTAGATGCCCACGTAGGGACCGGTTACTTCGCCTACCTTGGCTGCCGCCTG
>CALGBT010000894.1 GCA_937884235.1 uncultured Pseudomonadota bacterium | reverse complement strand
CCGCCCTGATGGAGGCGGTCCTGAACAACTTCCGCGGCCAGGAGACCCTGCGCCCCTGCTGGCGAACAAAGAGTGTCGACAGGATGGTTGAAGAACTGGACCTGCTGGCCAATCGCTACAACAAGAAAGGCCTGGTTTTCGTCGATGATTGCTGGAACCTGGATACTCAGTGGAGTCGAGACTTCGCCCGGGGCATGAAGGACGCTCACCTTGACGTCAACTGGTTCGCCTTCATGCGCGCCGACTACTTGCTAAGGGACCACCGAAACGGCGTACTCGCTGAGTTGGTGGATGCCGGGCTGGCACACGTCAGCATCGGCGCTGAAAGAGTAGAAGATGAAGAACTCACCGCGTTTCGGAAGAAGAACTACTCGGCCGACAAGACCAGGGAAGCATTCAGCGTACTAAAGGCTAACCACCCCCATGTCTTCCGGCAGGCTACCTTCATCGTGGGCGTCCCCGATGAGACCCCCGAGTCCATGAACCGTCAATTGGATTTTGCACGGGAACTCGACCTCGACTACCCTGGGTTTCATCCGCTCACCCCCGTTCCGGGCACGCCATTGTGGGACGAAGCCATTGCCGAAGGACTCATTGAGGCAGATAGTTTCGAGCAATTCGATTGGGCTACCCCAGTAGTCCCATCACGCAACATGACTCGTCGGGAAATTGAAGAGGCACTGATCCGCATCGAAAAGGAATACGTGACAGTTCCGTGGCTGCTGCGCGGGCTGTTTTCCCGCAATCAATACAAGCGCCACATGTACCAGTGGTTCCTCAAGGTATCCGTGCAGATGTCAGTTTCTCTGGCGCGAGATATGCTCTTCCCATCTCCGGGACCCATAGTCCCGCTCATCAAGCCAGGTTGGTACGACGAATAGTCACCGCCAGCAGCAACAGCAAGACCAGCCACATCGCCGACAGCGGAGCACTACTCCCCATCCCACAACCGCCTGAAGACCGGTCATCTCCGGGAATATCGACTTGCACGGCATCCGGCTCAGCCTGCACATCGCCTTTCTCCTGTGCGAGCACACATAGCCCCGCATCGCAGCTCATCCCCGGTGCACAGTAGCCGCATTCGCCGCCGCAACCATCTGCACCACAATGAGCGTCACCGCATTGCGGAATACAGGCGCTGACACAGTGTCCAGCCTCACAGACCAATCCCATCCCACATTCGCCGCATTGACCACCACACCCATCTTCTCCGCAGGACACTCCGTCGCACTGCGGTTCGCACCCAGTCAGGCATTTGGCGTTGACACAACTCCCTTCCGCACTACATTCGCCGCAACTTCCGCCGCATCCGTCCGGCCCACATTCCTTTCCGTCACATTCCGGAGGGCAGACTCCCGGGCACCAGAGCGGAAAGGCGCCGCTCGGGTCGGCCTGCTGCTTCTCACCGCAATCATACCACCCGAGTGTTGCCTTCCAACCACATGTCAGCCCCTGAGCGCTACAATCCAATTGGAATTGAAAGCCGTCCTCGCAGTGGTGCTGAACATCCCCATCGCAACACCCCACAAAATCGATGCCGCCACATTCTTCCAGGCATGTTCCCGCAACGCACTCCGCATCCTCACCGCAAAGTCCACATTTGCCACCGCAACCGTCCGACCCGCAATTCTTGCCCTCGCATGCTGGCGCACAATCACCCACACAGAGGCCCTCTTCTGTGCAATCCCATCCCGGTGGGCATGCACCACAACTCCCACCACAGCCGTTAGCACCACACTCTTTCCCGCTACAGTCAGGCGACGCCCCGCAGCCACCACACTGGTCCACACATTCCTCCACGCACAGGTCGTCCCATACCACCTGACAGCAGTAAGGGTCCATGTCGCAGACGCACTCCTGGCAAAGGCAGCCGCCGCACGTCGGGGACGAGGCAACCTGGCAACCGAGCCCCCCCAGACAACTGCCTGCTTCGCAGACCTGACTCTCGCAACAGGTGCCACAGACTCCGCCGCATCCATCCGGGCCACACTGCTTCCCCTCGCACATCGGCGAACAGGGCAAGGTGGCAAAGACATAATAGGACCCGCCATTGTCGTCCATGGTCTCGTTACCGGCAACGTCCTTCAAAGCCACCGCAACAAGCATGACGGAGTCGGCGCTGAGACCGCTCAGAAGAACCTGGTGCGTCTTGCCAGGCCCAAAATCAACCTTCCCGACAAGGGGTTCCACGACGCCGTATAGGACAGTTCCACCGGCCACCTCATCGGTGGAAAAGGTCACCATCCCGCTGGTGGCCTTCACTTCGCTGAAGCTCAGATCCACAAGAGCTGGTGAGGTGCAATCCACAACAATCGAAAATGTTTTGGCGCCAACCCCGTCAACACACAGTTCATCCAGGTAAGAAACCGTCACTGTGTCAAGGTCCTTCACCGGAAGCGAGCCGACTTTTCCCGCAGCACTGATGGCCAGCACACCAGCAAATTTTCCGCCGTCCGGCTTGACCTCGACCAAAGTCAGCGCCAACCCCTGCGGGTCGCTCGTCGATTGGGCACTGACCACAACCTCGTCCACAGCGAAAGCGGAGACGTTCAAATCTGAATCGAAGAGTTGTACATCCAGATCCGCTTCGCACCTGGCCACAGCGGGGGTAGACTGCAGTAGGCCGCACCCTGGCACGAGAGTCTCGATGATGGCCTCGTACGGCATTGCGTTGGCTGCTGTCACCGTCAGAACTGCGCTTCCAACTACGCCCGCAGTAACCTCCATCTGTACACTACCTTCGGCCCCGGTCTTGGCCACTACCATGTTGCCGCCAGGCAACGACAAAGCTACCGAAGCACCAGCCAAGGGCTGCCCGCTGCTGGTCACCGCAACATCAAAGGTGAAGTTGCCCATGGGCAGAACGGCAGGATGTGCGACTGCCAGCACCATGGGTTGCATCGTCCGCACTTGCAAAGATGGATCCCCAAAGACAACATACTGGTGGCATACTTCCTCGTGGCTACCGCCAGGCACCGCCTTCATCATGTATGAACGACCTGCTGCTGCCAGGGCGGACCAGTTGTAAACCCCCTCTGTGAGGACGGCCTTGGTCATGCCCACCGCCATCTCCGCAGGTTCATCCCAGGGAGTGACCATGGAGGCCGAGTAGATGGCAACCGCGGCGCGGGGACCAGCCCCCCCCCCGTCTTCATCCACGCCTCGGCGAAGCAATCACCGGCGTTGCTGTCAAACTCGCCATTGGAACAAGAAACATCAACCACAAAAGGCAACTTGAAGTCGTTCTGAAGCGCCGCAACCTCCAGAACGCCGTATGGCGGTTCCGTGGTAGACCAGGAATGCCCGCTACCATGGCCAAGATAGGTCAGCCAACCACGCCCCTCTTCAATCTTGGCGCTGATGATGGTGGCCTTGTCCTGGCCGTTGGAGTGGTACAACTTGTCGCTCGGGGAGAAGCCGTACTCCTCTTGCAGGTCACAAATGATGTCAGAGCGAACATCATCATTGGACGCACCACTGCCCTCGCTGGAAGAAATGCAGATGGACCGTTCGAGCCAACCGCCGTCACCCTCTTCAAGAAGATCACGCTCATACCAAACGGCTTTGCCCAACTGCTCAGTAGCCTCCTCCACAGTATGGGCTGAGACTCGCCCGACAAGCACGTCAGAGAAAAGGTCATCGCCATCCAACGTCGTGAAGAGAAAATCCGATGCACAGCCGTACGGACTCGGCACGAATGGCACTTTTCCGGCCCCATTGCCATCGCCTAGCAGCAGCACATAGGTGGGCGGTAAGGGCCAATTATCGTAGGCATCCTGCAGCGTCGCTTTCAATTCGACGTGGTCCTCACCAGCCTCGGACAGTGGCATAACCACCACCGCATACCCCTTGGCCTCCTTCCAGGCCACAAACTCATCCACGCTTCCCAGAAGGTCGTCGTGAACCACCAGCAGGATCAACTCCGGCCCAAGCTCATCCCGATTCGGCCCCAGCAACTGATGAAAACCACTCCGGTAGAGCATCTCGAAGCTGCTTGATTGGAGCCTTGCAATGGGCTTGCGCAAGAGAGGAGATGAGAGCGTCACCCTCAGGTCCAATGCCACTTCCAACCGCCGCTGTTCAGGGAAGTATCGAAATGGGTGCAGTTCCAAAACACTCGCCTGCTGCCCTCGCAGCCGGCCTCGCTGTACAAACTCAGCCGCTAACTCCGGATAGGCTCCGGCTCCATTATACAGCGACGTGTCACATGTGAGTCGGGCAGAATGCCCCCCCGCACAACGGTTGGGTCGTGACATGTGAGGTGCTGGGACTAGCCCTTCTAGAGTGACCGCCTCCCGCTCTACGGAGACAATCTCAGCGTCGGCAGCAAGCAGCAGTGAGACCCCGAAGACTGGCAACTCGGGGCGACCATTCTCGCGCAGCGAGTCCGCACCGGGCACGCTCACTGACTCAAATCGACTGTGCCCGGAGGCCAGAGACCCCCTGAAGAAGCCATGGATACGCAATCGCACCGTGGTCAGGCCGCCCTCCTCTTCCACCTGAAGATCATAGGCGTGAGTCATGCCTGGACGCAACTCGACCCAGCCAGATTCTCCCGCAACTGCCGGGTTCGGCAGGGCCACCAACAGGTACGTGGCCATGACCAGGAACTTCCTGTACAAGATTCTAGGGACCATATGTGAATCTCCTGAGAGAAGGTCACCAACCGAGGCCCGATGAGTATATGGGATGCCCTCCCCCAGAGTCAATTGACAGCGGGTCCAAACTGCCTCGTCAGCCTCCCGGAGGCCATGAAAAGCCATTGACCCACGCGGGGAAGAATGCTTTACTTCCTGGCAACGGGAACATCGTTCAGGAGGTAGAAATGAAGCACGACATCCTCTACAAGCCTTCCTTTGCCATGATCAGATTTGAGCTGGCCCCGGGGGAATCAATCATTACGGAATCAGGGTCCATGGTGGCCATGTCCCCCAACATGGGAATCTCGACATCCATCGGCGGAACCCGCCTCGGCTTGTTTGGCAAGTTGATCAACTTCTTGCTGGCCCTGGTACGCAAGTTCCTGGGCGGCGAATCGATGTTCTTCAACACCTACACGCCTGCCGGCGCCGGGATACTCTGGGTGGCCCCGGCGATGGTTGGCGATCTCGTGAATATGGAGATCACTCCCGGCAATCCAATCATTGTCCAGCCCGGCTCATATGTGGCCAATACTCCTGGAGTTATCCTCAAGACCCGCTGGGGCGGACTGCGCTCAATCCTCGGCAGAGAGGGAGCGTTTCTGCTGGAAGCCTCCGGTTCCGGGACGCTTTGGATCAATGCCTATGGAGGCATCAAGGAGTTATCGGTGGAAGGCACCATGTTGGTGGATACCGGCCACATGGTCGCCTTCGACGCGACCCTTGACTACAAGCTGCGAATGGCCGGCAAAGGGCTCATGACCGCCTTCAAGTCCGGAGAAGGACTGGTCTTCGAGTTCTCGGGGCGAGGCCGCCTGCTTATCCAGAGTCGTAACGTCAACAGCCTGGTGTCCTGGGTGACACCGGCTCTGCCCTAGGAGGGTTCACGATATGGACATCCAACTGAACTACCGACCAGCTTACTCCATGGCTACGGTGAAACTCTCCCCCGGGGAAGCTATTCGTGCCGAGAGCGGTGCCATGGTGGGAATGTCAGATACCTTGTCTATGGAAACGTCTGCGCGAACCCAGAAGGGCGGCCTGCTCAAAGGGCTGGCTAGAAAGATGCTGACCGGAGAGTCCTTCTTCCTCAATCTCTTCAAGGCAGAGGCAGTGGCCGGTGAAGTCCACCTCTCTCCCTCAAACGTCGGCGACCTGGTTGTGCACGAAAACAACGGCGAGTTGCTCATTCAGTCCACTTGCTACGTTGCCAGCCACCCCGCCATCGATATCCAAACCAAGGTCGCAGGATTCAAGAACTGGTTCGGCGGCAAGGGTTTCTTCATGCTCAAGGCAGTGGGAACGGGGCCCGTCTTGCTGGGCGCCTTTGGAGCAATCCATGAGGTGGAAATCACTGAGGATTTCATCGTCGACACAGGCCACATCGTCGCCTTCGAGCCAACTCTGGATTACAAGATCAAGCGAGTTGGCAGCTGGTTCTCGACGTTCTTCAGCGGCGAAGGGTTTGTCTGCCACTTCAGCGGCCGCGGAAAGCTCTGGATCCAAACCCGCAATCCGGGCGAGTTCGGCAAACTCGTCGGAACGAAACTACCCCCCCGATAGAGAGGAGATTGAGCATGCAATCCAAGATAGAGTTGAGCCCGGAATACGGCTTGTTGGAAGTCATCCTCGCTCCCGGAGAGAAGCTGGTTGCGGAGAGCGGAGCCATGGTGGCCATGGACAGCTCGGTCAAGCTGACCTCAAAAGCCCGCGGCGGCGTCCTCAAGGGCCTCAAGAGGAAGATGCTCGGCGGCGAGAGCTTCTTTCAGTCAACCTACGAAGCTGAAATTCAACCGGGTCGGGTCCTCCTCGCCCCGGGAGCACCCGGCGACATCAAGGAGGTCTTGCTGAACTCCGGGCAGTCACTGATGATCCAATCCTCCTGCTACATGGCAAGTACGCCTGACGTACAGCTGGACACGAAATGGGGCGGGGCCAAGGGGTTCTTCTCCGGTACCGGCATGTTCCTGCTTAAGGCAACCGGTCCTGGAACAGTGTGGATCACCAGCTTTGGAGCCATGGCAATTCAGGAGATAGCGGGCGGCTTCACCGTTGACACCGGACATATTGTGGCTTTTGACGAAACGCTTCAATATCACATCAGCAAAGTGGGCGGGCTCAAGGGACTACTCTTCTCCGGCGAGGGGCTGGTAGCAAAATTCACCGGCCACGGGCAGCTCCACATTCAAACCCGTAATCCGGCCAGTTTCGCAGCATTCCTTCACCCCTTCAGGCCAGTCGAGAAATCCAACTGAGCGCAGCACTGCACTCCTACGAGGATGTCAATGGCAGACCCGCACGCGCGTAATGCGCTTCCCCATGTGATGATAGTAGCAGCCGAGTGCAAGGGGTTGGCGAAGGTAGGAGGCCTGGCCGATGTGGTGCACGATCTTAGCGTGGAGCTGGTCAAGCAGGGGGTGCGAGTCACCCTCCTTCTCCCTGGCTACGAGCAAATTCCAGTAACCGGGCCGACCGTACTAACAACCATGGTCCAATTTGCCGGCCTGGCTCACTCCATCGCCGTAGAGGAGGTCAGCGGGTCCGATTTCACCGCAGATATCATCCGCTGTCCAGCCTTCTTCGGCGGTGACTACGGCTCGGTGTATGTGGACAGTGCCAAACACGGCGGCGGACCGTTCGAAGACGATGCCGCCCGCTTCGCTTTCTTCAGCACCGCTGTGGCTCAACTTCTGTTGCGGGAAGAGCGCTATGAGGGGGTGGAAGTCCTCCACTGTCACGACTGGCATACGGGCACCCTGGCTTTGCTGGCGAGGCTATCTCCACAATACGCTGCTCTGCGGCAACTCCCCATTCTCTTCACCATTCATAACCTCGACTACCAGGGACAACGCCCCATGCATGCTGGCGCAGCGCCACCAACTGCTTCGCTGCAGGGCTGGTTTCCGCAGGATTCCCCCCTGTTCGAGCAACCTCCCTACCTGCAGAAATTGCAGGATCCTGTGGCCACAGATTGTTACAACCCCATGCGGGCGGCCATTGAACTAGCAGATTTCGTTAGCACCGTAAGTCCCAACTACGCCTTCGAGATTACCCAGCCTGACGACCCTGCCCGCAGCTTCGTGGGGGGGCGAGGACTGGAGAGCATCCTCGCCAGTCGAGCTGCCGACGGGACCCTGGTTGGACTACTCAATGGCATTGACTATCACGAGTTCGACCCAGAGCAATTGGAGCCACCCTTCGCTCTCTCGTACCGGAATTGGCACACAGCCAAGGGCATCCATAAGGAGAAGCTGCGCCAGAGGCTCTGCACCGCTGACATCTGCGACGCCCCTGACGTCGCTGGCGCTCTTCTGGAGTGCGACGATGCCGATTCCTTTGCGCAGCTCCCCCTCCTCGTTGCGGTTACGAGACTTGCCGGACAGAAGGTTAGCCTGCTCTTCCAGGAATTGGCCAGCGGGTCTCTGCTGGACATCCTGGCCAGGTTGCCGGCCAATATCCTGGTCCTGGGAACTGGCGAATACGGCCAGCGACTTCAAGAATGCCTGGCCCACAACGCAAATAACATCCAGCATATCAGTCGTTTCGACCAGGGCCTGGCCGACCAGCTATATGCTGCCGGAGACATCTTTCTCATGCCCTCCGACTTCGAACCATGCGGCATCAGCCAAATGATCGCCATGCGTTTTGGAACCGTTCCCATAGTAACTCCGGTTGGTGGCCTGGCAGATACTGTGCAGGACGGGAGAAACGGTTACCACGTTCCCGTTGGAGCAAGCCGGCAAGAGGTTGGTGAGGCCTTGTGCGAAACCGTCTCACGAGCGGTGGCAGATTGCTCCCAACGACCTGAGGTCTTTGGCAACCTGCAGGAAAGGGCAATGGCCTCTAGATTTACGTGGGAGGCATCGGCGACAGCGTACGCTCGAATCTACCAGAACATCAGGCGAGGTCCTTGTACATGACCTCGGCGATTCGATAGGAAGACTTCTCGAGGCTAAGCATTGCCTCCTTCAACTTGGCATCATCGTCGGACTCGATGGCTCCTCGGCAACGCTCCATGTCCCCCTCGATCTGCTCGCGCTCGTCCTGGGTCAGGTAGCTCTGGAACTCGGCAAGGGACCGCTCAGTGGTATAGAGAAGCCCTTCGACCTTGTTCTTCAACTCAGCCACATCGCGCTGCCTCAAGTCGGTCTGGCGGTACTCGTCGGCCTCGCCAATGATCTTCTCGATTTCCGACTCCGAGAGTCCAGTGGAGGGACGGACCCGAATCGACTGCTCGATCCCAGTAGCCATATCCCGCGCCCGCACCGAGAGGATGCCGTTAACATCAACCTCGAAGTTAACCTCAATCTTCGGAATTCCGCGGCGCGCCGGAGGGATACCAACGAGTTCGAATCGTGCGAGAGACTTGTTGTCCCTAGCCATGGGACGCTCACCCTGCAGGACATGGATGTTGACCACGGACTGGTAATCTTCTGCAGTGGTGAAAACCTCGGTGCACGAGGTTGGGATGGTCCGATTGCGCTCAATAAGCTTCGTAAATACACCGCCCTTGGTCTCAATACCGAGTGACAGCGGAATAACGTCAAGCAGCAGTACGTCCTCAACTTCCCCGCTCAGAATACCGGCCTGGATAGCCGCTCCAACGGCCACCGCTTCGTCGGGATTCACTCCGCGGTTGGGAGTTCGCTTGAAGAATTTCGCGGCCTTGGCACGCACCAGCGGCATCTTCGTCATCCCGCCCACCAACAGCACCTCGTTGATCTGTTCAACAGAGATACCGGCATCATCCAAGACCTTCTGACAGTGCCAGATGGTCTTCTCAATGAGGTCACCAACCAGGGCCTCCAACTCGCTTCGAGTCATTACCCTTTTGATGTGGCGCGGCCCCCTCTCATCGGCGTAGATGA
>CALGBT010000893.1 GCA_937884235.1 uncultured Pseudomonadota bacterium | reverse complement strand
CCGGCAGTGCGTGGCTTGATGGCGAGGATGGTGGTATCGCTGACGTAGTTGGAGGCCCCGGCGGTGGAATGGCTGGGCTCCCGGGTGGCCCGGGTGGGATTGGGGGACCTGATCTTTCAGCTTTCAAACCTGATGATATTGGGCCTGACAAGGGACCGATGAAGGTTAGCGGGATTGAAGGCTCAAAGAAGAAGCTGCCCGCCACCGAGAAGAAGGTAGTCAAAGAGAAACAATACAAATTGAATATTTCTTCCATGCAAGGCGTGCAGGGTGGCAAGGTTGACCGCGGTGCCATTAACAAGCACCTGAGGGCCCGCTCCAGTGCTCTGCAGAAGTGCTACGTGGCAGTGGCGCGCAAGAACCCTAACGTGAAAGGCAAACTCGTTCTGCAGATCAAGATCGATCTCGCTGGGCGGGCGACGGCACGTGTAGTGGAGGACGAAACGGGTGACGCTCGCCTTGGAAAGTGCATCGTGGACAAGATCCGGCAGTGGCCCTTCCCGAAGCCCGAAGGGAAACCAGTGGAATTCAAGATTCCCTTTGTGTTCCGAGCACTGTAGCAGCCGTTTCATCGATTTATTGTCAGAGAAATCGCATGCGTAACTTGAAATCATCGGGCGCTTCGCTTACCATAAGCGCTAGAGCGAGTTGTCCGCCTGCTTGAAGGAGACGTCATGAGGGTGTTCCGTGTGGCATTGCTGCTGATACTTTTTGTGTCCAATGTTGGCGTTGCCGTTGCGGCTTCGAGGGCCGATGAACTGCCGGTTGACGAGGTCAAGGGTAAGGCTGAAAAGGCCATCGAGGATATGCGTGGGCAACGTGACAAGGCTGAGGCAGCCCTGAGGCAAGCCAGGACCGACCGGGCCATGGGGCGTCTTGATTGTGTCAACGAGGCGCTGATTGCCTTGAAGGGCGTTCTCAAGTTGGCAGAAGGATACCTCTACGATCTGCAGGCGGAAGCCAAAGAAGGTAACAAGAAGGGGGCCAACGCCAGTTATGGGAAGATCAAGATCGCCATGAAGAAAGTGGACGATCTTGACGCGCGGCTGCGCAGCTGCGGTGGCCCTTCCGATGAAGGAGTTGTCGAAGGTAAGCCGGTTATCGACAGAATAGTTGACGCCGACCTTCCTAATCAGGACCCCCTTGAGGGGCTTGAGTCCGAGGCCGTCTTTGTTGAATCGCCGCCCAACGCGAGCCCCTATCACTAGATTGTTTATGGCGATTTGTCTGCAGCGTTTTTGCTTGACATAGACACTGCGTGTGATAAAATCTAATGCTGAATATCTGAATGAGTTGTGGATGGTGCCATTGAGTCGGAGACTACCTATATTTGTGCTGCTTCTGCTGGGCTTGATTAGCTTCGACGCTTCGGCGGAGGGGTTGCGAGGGACGGGCTCACTTAGTCTTGGGCCTATGGACCGGGAACTTGGCCTCAACGCTGGCACGTTCACGATCCTTCCTTACCTTCGCCTCGGCTACGGTTACAATTCGAACCTCTTCAATAATGACGATACTGCATTTGAACAACCGGTGAGCGCTCAGTATCTGCAAATCGCTCCTGGGTTCAAGATCAACAGCAAGAACGGCCAGAACGTGGGCATCAAGCTTACCGCCGAGGCCAATTGGGACCAGTATCTCAGTGACAATTCGAGAGTCGAGGAGCAAAGCAACCTCGGTGGAGTCATCTCGGCGAGTGCCGTCTTCTTTCAGAACTCGCCGGTGAGCCTGATTCTGCGTGATAATTTTCGGCGTGCGTTGGAACAGCGGAACTATGAGTCTACCCGAGACTTCAACCGCACAATCAACAAGGTCGGGGGTGGAGTTCTCTTCAAGCCTGGTGGTGGCGCCCTGGAAGTCAAGGCGATGTACGACTTTGCTTCGGACTTCTTCACTGACGTCGACGCCGACTGGGGTGACCTGGTGGTGCATGACGTTACCGTGACCGGGACGTGGAAGTTCTTTCCATTCACTGCCTTTGTAATGGATGCCAATTGGCAGCAGCGAAGCTATCTGGCCGACAATCAAGGTCGCTACGGCGAACTTACGGACAGTGCCCCGCTGCGCATTCGGGTGGGCGTTAACGGCTTCATTACCAAGAAGCTCTCGTTGTTGCTGTTGCTGGGGTATGGGAATTCTTTCCACGACAAGCATAAAGTCGCGGCTGGAGCGACCATCAATCCCAACGAGAATGATTCCTTCAATATGGCCGTCGGCGAAGCCCGTCTCTCCTTTAAGTTTTCGCCCACAACCATTTTGCAGGGTGGCTACCGGTATGATTTCGCGGACAGCCTCTTTTCAAACTATACTGAGTACCACAAAGTCAACGTGAACCTCCTGCAACGTATTGCCGGGCGCGTTGACCTGGAAGTGGATTTTGCCTACATGTACCGTATCTATGCGCAGCTCCCCAAAGCGTATTTTGAGGAGAGCACCGACCCTGCCGCGTCGTCGGCGCTCTGGGGGTTGTTGACTGGATACGATCGGACGGACATGGTCCTTTTGGGCAAGGTGAAGGCAACTGTGGACATTACGCGGTTTCTTGCCTTTGAAGCCATTTACGAGTTGGAACTGAACAATGACCCGTTGCAGTCCAGAGATGCCATTTTCGGCGCATGCATAGATGCCAAGTGTGGCTCAGCCGCCGGTATTGTTGACTACGTCGGTTACCAGCGCCACGTTGTTTTTGCGAACCTGGTGCTTCGCTACTAATTGACGACAATGCGCACCATCCTGATTCCTCTTGCTCTCATTCTGTGCGGATCGTTGCTCGGGTGTCCTCCTCCCGGGGGTGATGGCTACATTAACCTCCCCATTGACACCAAGACGCTTCGTAACTCCATCACTCTGGGACCGGGGGATATCTTTGAGGCGCGGGTCTATGGCGAAAAGGACCTGTCCGGGGAGTTTCGAGTTTCCACTGAGGGGACCATCCATTTTCCCCTCATTGGCGAAACGGTAGTACAGAATCTGTCTCCATCGGAGGTTTCCACGCTGCTGCAGGACCTCTTGCGGGAGGGCTATCTGCGCGAGCCCTATGTGACGGTTCGGATAGTCCAGTACAACTCTAAGAAGATCTTTGTACTGGGGCAGGTAGCGAAGCCGGGGACTTTCCCCTTCGAGGGGAAGATGAACATCATACAGGCAATCACGCTGGCCGGTGGGTTCACCAACATGTCCCGCAAGAACAGTGTCATCGTCACCAGGGCAGAGGGGACCGCAGAACAACGCATCCGAGTTCCCGTTGACCGCATCAGTGAAGGACTTGCGCCCAACTTCTCATTGCAGCCGGAAGACATTGTCTACGTTCCGGAGACGGTGCTATAGAGGTTTCGACCCGTTGCTGGGCGAGATGGGTGCGAAGTGCTTTGCGGTTTACCCATTTTCAGGTAGGATGGGCGCCAGAACTGACCCTTGGACTGAGATGAGCTCGGAAGAACAGGACAAACGGAGTGAAATAGCCGACAACCTCAGGCTGTTTCTCGGGATCCTTGAGAAGCGG
>CALGBT010000892.1 GCA_937884235.1 uncultured Pseudomonadota bacterium | reverse complement strand
TCGACTCCCGGTCCCGCAGTGGGAGCGGGCATGGGGGTTGCTACGGCCTGTGGCGCTTCGGAAGTGGGCTTTGCCGAGGACTCTTCCGGGGCCTCTGGTGGCGGGGTGACCAGTTCCGGCTCGTCCTGCTCGAAGAGAGAGCGAGAATCTCGCTCGACGTGCAGAATGCGAAGCAGCGGGTTGGGGCGCGCAACCCCTTGGACGGTGCGGTCAGCCATGCCGGTCAGTACTGGTTGGGGCCCGAGTTCCACGAAGTCGTCAACCCGCCAGTCGGCGTTGGTGAGCAGGTACTCCTGGGTTTCCACCCAGCGGACGGGCGATGCAAACTGGTAGCTGAGCAACTCGATGAGGAGCGTTGCCGCCAACTCGTCGGGCCGTTTGATAACCTCGTCCCAATCTTCCAGGACCTCTGCCAAATCGGGGCTTTGGGAGGCCTCATAGGCTGCCTTGACGAAGTCACGTTCAAGCTCGAAGGGACGCCCCACGAGGTTCGGGACGTAGCGGCGCACCAGCAATCCGTGGTCGATGGTCTTGCCGATGCTCTCCTGTACCACCTCTTTGAAGGACTTGACGCCGGAGCGCAGTTGACTGGAGTGGAAGGGGACATCAATGCCCGGCAGCACGACGTATGGTGAGCGTCCGCCCGCCGGTGCTGCGGCGTCGAGTTCCTCCTGGAGGGATTTGAGGAGCTTGTGTTCACCGGCGACTGCGTATTGCTTGTCGCGCACGTTGAAGTTGACTACTTCCAGGAGGCCGCCCTGGGACCGGATCCTGGCGACCAGGGTCGTGAGTCCCGCCTCGTCAAGTCCTGCCATGTGGGGGCGAACGACTATCATGGCGTAGGGTGAGCGTCCATCCCGGTCGCGTTCGACGAACCCCTGCATGGTAAGGCCGCGGCGGTAGACCATGTCCACCATCCACTCCAGGGAGAGGATGTCGAGCGCAGAGAGAGCCGCATACTCGCCCAGTGAGTGGCCGGCGAACATCGCCCTTTCGACGTAGATTCCCTCGGACTTGAGATGAGCTACCTGGGCCATCTCTACGAGGGTAATGGCCACCTGAGTGAACTGGGTCAGATGGAGGACACCCTGGGGGTGGCTGACCATGCGCCCGGAGAAGCGGAGTGAGCGAGGGTTGTTTTGCACCACATCGAGGATGGAGTATCCGTAGCGTCGCTTGAGAAACTCTTCGGCGCGGTCCCACACGTCCCGGGCCGCGTCGCATCGGGCATAGAGTTCCATCCCCATGCCGGCAAACTGGGAACCCTGGCCGGTGAAGACATAGGCTGTGCGGCGAGGTCGTACGAAGACCTGTGCCTGGAGAACCCGGACGCCATCACGCCGGACCAGGGCCTGGAACCAGCGTCCGCCCCTTGCGGGACCGAGTCGGCGAAGCTCGAATTCCAGCTCATCGCCGGGATAGACCGGTGCCTGGAAGCTGGCTTTGCATGCGGAGAGCCGGCCATAGGCTTCGCCAAGGTACTGGACGGCCAATGAGAGGGCGCGTGCCAGGGTCCACATGCCATGCATGATTGGTCGGTCATAGCCCGCCAGGGCAGCGACTTCTGGCGAGAGATGGAGGGGGTTGGCGTCACCCGAACAGCGGGCATATGCGACGGCATCCCTGGGGGCCACGAAGGACTGTCGGTCCACCGTGGTGGAGAGGCCGTCGGCGGGATCGTCGGGAATCGCATCGAGGGGCCATTGGAGGGGGTTGGTGTGTGCCGCGGCGGCCGGAATCCGGGCGCCGCGCACGAGGAAGCGGCTGCGCGACCAGAGTCCGAGTTGGGAGGCTGCAATGACTGTAATGGTGGTGCCCAGCGGGTGCTCCTCGAGGCTCTCAATGGCAGCCTCGGGTGGCTGGATGGCCATGCCGGGCTCCAGTCGCGGGCGGACGAATTCCTGCTCTAGGTGCAGCAGGTTGAGGTAGTTGAGGGGCGGCAATTCCTGGAAGAGTTGTCGGGTAATGGAGTTCCACGCCATGGGGAAGGCGGCACAGATTGGCGGTGCGTTCCCCTGGTCGCCGCGGACCAGGGCCCGAAAGGCATCCATGTCAAAGACAAAGCCGGCGTTCCAGACCTGCGAGTAGGCAGCAGTGACGGGTTCTTCGAGGGCCTCGAAGATGAGGGGGGCCGGGGCATTGGGGAGGAACCTGGCGTTGAGTTGCAGGGCGCCGCCCCTGCCTGCGAGTGGAACAGCCAGTCGCAAGCTGGTGCCGTCGCTGGATGCTCGCCAGACGGTGGTGTCCTGCCGCTGCGCAGTGAGGAGCACGGCCCCTTCTTCCGCAAGCCATTCGAGGTTGTCGGCGGCGGCGGCCCAATTGCGCATGACATTGGGTTGCAGGCGCCCGTCGAAGACGACGAAGGGGGCTGACAGCAGGGCCTGGAGAGGCGCCGCGGCAGGCAGGTTGGCGATGCCTGTGCCGGCGGCGCCGGACGAACTTCTCAAAGCGCTGGCAAAGGGCGCGGGGAGAGCTGCTTCGGGCCGCAGGGAAGCGGCAAGCAGGCGGGTCAGAGTTTCGGCCACCGGTTCGTCAACCCGGGTGATTCCCAGGACTCCTGCGGGACCGGGAACACAGAATACGGAGCTGGCCGGATAGCGGGGGTCGTGGGCCTGCCAGAGGGCGTCCCGGGTAAGCCACCGGGCCACCTCTGCGTCGATGCGGGGAACGAAGTTCACGGGCTTTCCCGGGCGCCGGCAGAGGACGAGGAAGTAGTCAGCGTCTTCGTCAAGGAGGACCGTATTCATGCCTGGTCCAGCCGCCTTGCCCACCCAATCAAGCCAGTTTTCGGGGTGGTCGGGGTCGAGTTCTTCCAGTGACTGTGCCGCGGCAGGGGCGAAGCGTTCGAGGACGCGGCTGCAGAAGGCAGCGAAGCGGTCGAAGTAGCTCTCGTCGTACCATTGGCCAAAGGGGGCCAGTGAGGCGGGGATGTCACCGGGGGCCATGAATTCGACCATGCGTTTGAGCACGGCCCCATAGGTCATTTCTTCCAGTTGACCGAACCACGGCTTGCAGGTGCGGTCCAGCAGCGCCACTATCTCTTCCTGGCGTTCGGCGAGGGAGTCGTGGAATTGCTTGACCAGTTTTTCGAGAGTGAGCGCGGCGACGGCAGCATCGTTTTCGATGTAGTAGATGTCGGCATCGAGGCCGGAGCGGCCGGAGATGATGCCACCGGCTCTCTGCCCGTAGCTCAGCAAAGTGTCCTGGCCGGCAACTTCAACGAGGTTCTGTTTGACTGCGGGAGAAGTGTGGGCCTCGGCACAGGCCATCAGAATGGTGCCGACGAAGACCGCGTCGAGAGGCCGGGGGGCGGGGCCCTCGGCCCAGGTCCCGTAGAGCAGTGCCGCGACCTGTTCCGGGGTGGCAACTCCACCGCCGGCGGCGATGAGGACGTTGGGTCGGCTGCGCAGCTTTCCGTAGTGCTTCATCAGGAGGGTCTCGAGCGGCGTACCGGAGTGGTGTCCGCCGGCCTTGCCTCCTTCAACCTGAATGATAATTGT
>CALGBT010000891.1 GCA_937884235.1 uncultured Pseudomonadota bacterium | reverse complement strand
CCCGATAGGCGACGCCCAATTGCAGGTCCACTCGACGCAAGGGAAAGTGAGTGAAGTTAATCACTTCAGTCTTGATCAGCAGTTCGTTGGGAATCCGAATATATCGATTGTTGAATGCTCGGACCTTGGCCGAAAGCAGATCAATGGACATGACTACCCCCACCGTGTCGCCAACCTGGATGAGGTCGCCCACCTCAAAGGGCCGCTCCGAGATGAGGAAGATCCCCGAGATGATGTTGGAGACGCTGGTCTGCGCCGCAAAACCGATGGCAATGCCTGCGATTCCGGCCGCCCCCAGCAGAGTGGCGAGATGAAAACCAAGCTCATTAAGCACCATCATGAGCAAGAGCAGCACCCAGGTATAGAAAACGCTCTTGCGCACCACCATCGCAGTCTGTTGCGAAAGCCGTTTGCTGGCAAACCGACCAGCCACTGCCGAGAGGACCTTGCCAAGGGGAAAACCGATCAGCACAAAGGCCAGGATTCGCAGGACCGTACGCAATTGCTCAGCAGTGGCGATTTCAGGCCATTCAATAGCCGCGAGCATCATCCCATACCTCCATGGCTGCCGAGCAAATCTCCAAAGGTGCTGAGAAACGTGAAACTGCGCAGCGACTGGCCTCGCGGCTGCTTCACTCTTTCCTCTCCAAGCAAGCTCACCCCAGGCTCAAGACTGGGGGGATCAGTGGAGTAGTCAACGGTGCTGCCGTCCTCCATTCCCTTGAAGGTCACCTTCAACTCGTTGGTCCATAGTCTGGTATCCCCCTGATAGGATCTCAGGTGGGGCATCCGCACACAGATCCGTTCGAAGAGCAACGACTCGCTCGAGGCGTTCCTGGCAACCACCGGGCAGGTCAGCATGTGCGATTCTACGGGCACTGCAGCCAGCTCTCGGCGGGCAAGGGTGGTCAGCGAATAGCAGAGTTCACCACGTGCGGGATCGCCAAACCAGGTATTGGAAAGCACTTCGGTAGGGAACTCAGCCAGTGGCGACGATTTCCCGCTCAAAGCGGAGACTCGAATCCAGGCAGGTACCGTGAGGAAGAACTTGATCTTGCGTCCGGGCAGAAGGTGGACGGGACGATCCGGCCGGACGACGACGGGACGGTCTGGGACCACGGGCAGGAAGCTGATCTTCTCCGACGCCGCCGAAGTCACCCAGCGCCCGACCTCCAAGTCACGTGGCCAATCGCCATCAACTGTTTGCAGCGAGGCTTCCAGCGATTCGCTCTCGGGGAAAGGTGCGGCATACTCCCTTCCCAGGTGCCATTCATCGCCCCTGCGACGCACCCGGAGCCGCAACTGGCCGGCCACGAGCAACTTGGACTCACCCTCATTCAACTCACCAAGACCCCATTTCAGCGCGGCCATCCCGACCTCCTTGCGAGGCATCAGACTAGCATCCAGCGGAGGCAAAGGGAAGCCGCATCGCCGCTGCTACACCGATATGCAATACCTGTGATTTGCTTAGGAAGTGCAACTGAGAGTGAGGCAACCGAGCATCTCCATCACCATCCTGTGCCCTCGGGGCCCGACCCAGGAGATGCTCGGCAGAGAGTCCGACGGCCCCACGTCGCCACTAACCCAACCTATCCGCCGGCGCCCTCGTCTCTAGGGTGCGCTCCAACCGTCCCCAACACCCCTGCTCCGCACCCTGAGACCCACAATACCGTGCTTCGAGGCGATGTCAATGGAGGACACTAAGTCTGTTGTCGGGTATAAATTATTCTCGATTGGGCCGTTTCAGGGGTTGGGCGAGGTAGGCTTAGCTGGTGGCTGGTGCTCGTCTTACGGGGCTACTCTCCACCATGGCCGTTGTCGAACTGGATCTCAATTCCCTTGACGATGGGGGTGGTCCCTTCCTCGCTGGCAAAGAGGGATATCTCGACTTGCAGGAAGTGGCCTGACAGGTTGTAGGGCATCAGGTCAAGTGGGAACGTCTGCGGGGGAAATGGCCCCACGATTTCGCTCCAGGGCAGCTGCTCCAGCTCCTCCTCGGTGTTACCGGAGCGGAATCGTACCTTGAGGGATGTACCACCCGGCAGGTAGGCGTCGACAATCAGGCCGGTCCAGCGCAGCCGCAGCCCCCAACCGCCGAAGAGGTGCTTGTAATATCCGGTAGGGTTGGTGAACGCATGCAGCATGTATCCGGTCATGTCACTGTAAGTGTAGGGACCGTTCCCGGTGGGAAACTCCCCGACGATGGCGAGAGTCTGGGTATCTATCTTGGTGGCAGTTGCAGCAGATTGGTTCACGGCCCAGACATAGCCGTCGAAGTCCATGGCCATGCCGAGGGGGAAACGACCCCCTCCCAGGTCCACGTAGGAGACAGTCTGCAGAGTATCTGCGTTGATCACCGCCACTTTGTTGGATTCATCGTTGGCAACATAGACCATCCCATCGAGACTGCCGACCAGACCTCGGGGACGTCCCTGGCATGGAGCCTTGGCGAAAGTGCCGGCCTGAGGATCAAAGCGGTAGGCCACGTGCTCGCTGCAACAGTTCCCGGTCCATACTCGTCCCTTGTAGTCAAGGGCTATGCCATAGGGCTCGAAGCTACCGCCCGGGGTAAAGGACTGGACGTCGTTGGTGGCCGGATCTGCCCGGACCAACAAGGCTCCGCCACGGCCGGAGACCCAGATGACGCCGTTCTTGTCAATGACCAGCCCATACGGATTGGCCGGAATGGAGATCTCCTGAACAACACTACCATTGTCGGGGTCGAGGCGCCGCAGCATCTTCTCGTTCCAGGCCCCAACCCAACCGTAGTTCTGTTTGTCGACTCCCATGGCACGCTGGCAACTACCGCCGGGGTTAACGACGAACTTGACGCATTCGTCAGCGCCATTAGGCAACATCTCGGAGCCCGAAATCTTGCCATTGCCGTCCAAATCCCTGGAGGTTTCAATGGTGCCATTTCCGTCCTTGTCCTCGCACAGCAACTCATGGACGAGAATCTTGGCAACACCACCGTCATTACGACAGCCAACCCAGACATCTCCGTACAGGTCAACGGCGGTGCGGGAGGGATTGGAGCAGACATCATACCGCCCCTCTTCTTTCCCCGTTTCGGTGTTGATCTTGGAAACCGTGCTCTCTCCGGAATTGGCGATCCAGATGTACTGGATACTGAAACTATTGGAGTCAAGAACGATGTATCCGTCGACGTTCTCTGCCACACCCGATGAGGAATCCTCGTCAACCTTGAAGGAATACTCGTCCTCGGGGCCGGCGCCGAGAGCGTTGCACCCGGCGCTGCAGTCGCCGCACGGATTGAGGACGTCTTCGTCAATCTCTCCATCACAGTCATTGTCGAGGTAGTCACACACTTCAGCATAGGGAGTCACATAGCCAAAACAGGGTCCCCAATAGCCGTCAGTGCAGGCTTGTTCTCCGGCCTTGCATTCGCCAATACCGATGAAACTCGCCTCATCAGGATAGCAATCAATGGTGGTGCCAGAGTTGGTGCAGGTGCAACCCTCGTAGATTCCGTAGTCACAGGGGGGGCAATAGACGTTCAGTTTGGGGTTGCCTTCGTCACAGTCGGGACCCAGAAAACAGCCCTCACCAAAGCCATCGCCATCTTCATCGGCCTCACAGGGCGGAATCTCCACGCCGTCATGCCCCTTCACGTCCCCTTTGGGTTCAATCGGTTTGCCGGTCGAATCAAACCCGAAGACCATGCCGCTGTCGTCCTCTCCTACGCCCCCGTCAGAGGAGCACGCCAGGAGCAGGGCAGATGCCACCAGAACCAGGACACTGCGCCACATGATTGCCTCCGTTGCTACCTCTTTTACTGGTATGCTCTTTCAGCCACGTCCCATTGTGCCACCCAACTATGCAGGATACAAGAGATTCTCAGACAGGTGGCGAGGCCCGGCCGGCGATGTCGCGGGTGATTGCAGATACCATCAGCGCCACCCGGCGCATTCTGCCGAAGATCATTTCCACCAGCATATCCACATTGCCCTCGCCGTCTTCGCCAGGAATGCCCATGATGAGGGCCACCGGTCCGAGTTCCTCACGGGTCATATTGTCATGGGCAGCTACGGTCAGCCGATAGAGATCCCGCACACGCCGGAGAAACGAATGATGCTCCTGGAGAGCCAGGAGTCCTTCATGGTGCCATTTGTCAATGGCCGTGAGATCCTGAAAGAGACGTCCAGCGACCGGTTGATAGACGCGGTGGTAGGCCTTGACCACCAGCAGAGTCTGCTCTATGTCGCGCAAACCACCCATGCCTTCCTTGATGTTGATCCAGTCGTTGCCCCAGCTTGCAAAGGACTGGTGACGCTCCGACATCTCGTCGACGATCTCGTGCACAAAGGCCCGATAGTCATCAAGAATGTACGTTTCAATGAGTTCTTCCCTCATCTCCCGGAGGAACCTCGAATTCCCCACGAGCATCCGAGCCCCGAGCAATTGCGTCTTGTCAACAGTGTCCGCCTGCCCCGACTCGAACCAGTCCTTGAGCTGCGAGAAACGGGTGACGTACTCGCCAAAATGATCTGAGAAACGGTATTGCGGCAGGGTCCCTCGGCGCACCAACTCCCGATGAAACATCGCACTCAGTTTCCGGAAGAAGCCAAAAACGGCCGGGTCATCGGAGTTGATGATGAGAATCAAGTCATAGTCGTCGTCGAAGGCCTGGGCTCGGGCAAAACCTCCTGCGGCGAAGATGGCAAAGAGATCGCCGGTCTCGACTCTGGTTCCTGTCTCCCGCGCCACAGTTCTCTTGCAGAAATTGTAGAGGTTGGCGATGTACTTATCGGCAAACTCGATAAAGAGAGAGCGATACTGCTCGAGGCTGGCCCCATTGAGGGCATCGATGGCGCACGCCAGATAGGAGACATCGTAGTTATCGGCCAGCGCATCCCGCATTCCATCGGAGTCAAAGCCGCGCTCTGGAACCGCCAGAAAGCCCGACGCATATCGTCGCAAACGGCTGACATCCCCGAGGTGTCGGATGAAATGCGGGTAGCGGTTAATCACCCGGCGGAAGATCCGGCGATAGTACTCAGAGCCCGCAGTTCGCAACCAGATATACTTGCGGAATCGCTCCAGCGTTTCTCGTTGTTCCTCGTCCCAGAGGTCCACATGTAGCAGGCTCTCAAATTGCTGTCGTTTCTCCGTCCGCAGAGCTTCAATGAACCGATTGACCAGCGCCGGCTCGCTGTTGTAGACCCCCAACAGCCCCGGAAGAATGGTCGCCGCACCTGCCATGCGAGTGAGGAACCCGGACAGCATGCTATCAAAGAGCTCTTTACCGTCTGGCCCCGGCACCCCTTTAATAACCAGCAACAATTCAAGCATGGTCATGGGGTCGGTAGAGGCAAACTCCAGGAAGCTGTTGATTACCCTGGCGCGCCGTCTACCACGCAACTTGGCGAGATCGCGCACCAGCGTTCCTGCCAGGACCCCGTCCTTGTCCTTCAGCGCGGCCAGGACATCTTCAAAGAAAATATGACCGGAGAATACTCGTACAGAGTCGGCCAACTCAGAAGCAACATTGCGCCCACCTCTGGAGGCTCGGTGCCGGGTTCCCAGGGACCCGAAGCCGGAGACTCTGCGCACGTGGTCTGCAAGGTAGGTCATGAGGTTGCGGCAGACATCCCGTACCCTCTCCACCGACTCGAAGTAGCGGATCACCAGGTGATTCGCAGCGCTGACCCCCCCCTGCTCGATGAAACCCATAACATCCGCCACCGCGCGCAAAGTCTCATGTGACCCGGCATCAAACTCCACCTCTTCTTCTTCCACTCCCAACATGTGATAGAGCAGGCGGAAAGTCTCGATGAAGAGAAATCCCTTCTTGAACGAGTTGAGGTCTTCATGGAACTGAGGAACTACAGGGATGAGCCGGTCAAGGGCATCCATGGGCTGGGTATCGTGGATATCATGCACTACCCGGACCGAGAGAACCATCCCCTTGGCCAGACGCAGAG
>CALGBT010000890.1 GCA_937884235.1 uncultured Pseudomonadota bacterium | reverse complement strand
ACCACAATTGGTCGGAAGGGATCAGCGAGACGCAGTCGGTCTCCAACAGTTCCGGCGAGAACTGGAGTCACTCTGAGGCAGAGACCGCCGAGGAGAGCTACGGCGTCTCCATCAATCACTCGGAAGGACAGTCAGCTGACTACTCCACCTCTGACGGCGAGAACTGGGGCTGGACCTACAATGAAGGGACCAGCAACGAGGAGATGCAGGCAGAGATGGGCGAGATCTACGGCGAGGTTTCCACTGCCGTGAACGTCGAAGTTTCGGCCGAGGGCTCGGTTCCCGGTTTCGCTAAGGTTGGCGGCAAGGTAGGAACCACAGTAGGGGCGTCCGTTGGCGGCAAGAAGGGGCAGACGCAGGGCCAGACAGCGGGCAGCAGCACGAGCTCCGGTTCTAACATGTCCAGCAGCACCTCTTCCAGCGAAGCCTACGGGTCCACCACCGTTGATTCCACTGGGGAATCAGTGAACCAGTCGTACGCTTTGACGGCGCAGGAACAGGTTGGTGGCTCCACAACGCAGACTGAAGCTGCGAGCAGCAGCAAAGTTTACACGCTGGGTGGCTCCGGCGGAGTAAGTGAAGGCCTCAGCGTGGGTGAGCAAGAGACCTGGCAAGAGACCTGGGTTACCACTCACACCGATTCCACGCTGATGAGTTATTCCGGCAAGATTCCCATGGGTCGCTACGGTGTCTGGTACCGCCAGACGGTACGCTACGTGCGTGACGCTCAGGTCTATTCCTACAATCTCTGCGGCATTCGGGAACACATGGGCAACCTCACCTTCAACGAATGGGCCTGGTCCCCGGCGCTGGCAGTTGGCGGCGAGTGTGGCGGTTCAGTAATGCCCGAGTCCGAATTGCCGTCAGCAGAATGCGTCATCCCGCCTTGCGATTAGTCGCCCTTCGTACCACAGCGTAGAACCCGTGCCAGTCTCCACGAGCAGCGACCGCAAGGGAGCTGGGGCCTTTGCTTGGCGTCGTTGTCTCTAGAAGGACGTCCGCTACGAACCACGGACAACGTGCACTAGAACACCAGAAACAGGTTGGCTTGCATGGTCCAGGCCCAGTCCGCTTCCTTGGCCGTGATGCCGCTGTAGATGAAGTCAGCGGGGCGGTCCAGGGCAGCGAAGGGGAAGAGGGCCCCGAAGCCGGCGGTGGCGAGGAAGCGGCTGGTCTGCTCGTAGAAGATATGGGCATCGAGTTCCAGACCGAGGTTGCGGGAGTTGCCGGGATAGGCGTCGGGTTCGAGGGCCATGGCGTAAAGGCCGGAGATCATGCCGCCAAATGCGTCTTCCTCGGTGGGAATCACGTCAAAGTCGAAGTGGGGCCGGAAGTACACGCTGTTGGAGACTCCACCAAGGACTTCCCGGTAGAGTAGCATGTCCACGGTGTAGTTGCGGTTGAAGCTGAAGCTGTTGAGCTTGTTATCGGCTCCCCAGGGAGTGCCTAATCCCATATATGCTTCCCAGGTTTCCGCCGAGTCGCCGGAGGCGGCCCCAAGGTCCAGGCCGAAGGAGACAAGGCCGAGGGTGACGTTGGTCTCGAGTGCTGCCCCCCACTGCATGACGTCGATGGAAGTGGCCGGCAGGGTACCGGTAGCATTGCCGATATTGCCAATCACTGCGACCCCTTCCAGGGCGGCATAGATGCGGGTCTTGGGGTCCGGACGCCAGTCAAGTCGCAGCCAGAGGTCGGGAGTCAGGACCCAGGCATCTCTTTGCACCAGTTCCCAGGCGGCGTAATCAACGGTGTAGTCATCGGCCGGAACGGCGCCCGCGGCCAGGCGCGTTGCCATGGACTGCTGTCGCCAGGTGACGTAGAGACCCCAGTCAATGACGGGACGGCCAGAGAAGAGGGCCTTGCGGCGCGCCAGCAGGTCGAAGTGACTTTCTGGCCGAGAGTAGATGGCCATCTCGGCCTGATAGACGTCGTCTTCCTGCTCAATGTCATAGGCCTGGGTCGTGGAATTGTGCATGACCCGGGAGGTGGGGCCGTTGGCGAGCCACCCGAACCCAGCCATCACGCTGACGGGGCCAAAATCGATATCCCACATGGCCCGGTCCAGATAGTTGCCCCACTCGGCATCGAGGGCCCGAAAACGGTCCATGGTGGTGAGTGACATATCGTCTCGGCGGTAGTCACCGCGCGAGCTGACGATGCCCAGACCCCAGTCGTAAGCGAAACGACCGAGGCGGAGTCGTCCGAGGGTGAAGGAATCGGGCCGCAGAGTCTCATCAAAAGAGATTACCCACTCGCCGTATGCCTCTTTGACTGCAACTGAGTCAGAGAGCGAATTAATGCCGGACGCGGGGGGCAGTTGGGTGGCGGTGAAAGTATCGAGGGAAACACCCGCACCGGGGAATCCGGAGTAGTGGTTGAGACCGCCGCTGACGTTTCCCAGGTACTCCGGAGTGCTTCCCAGCACGACGTTATCCAGGAAGTCGACGGTGGTGTGGATGCGCAGGTTATCCGCCAGCCTCACCACTGGGCTCACCCGCAGCCGCATGTTGGCGGTACCGATGGTCTTCTCACTCTTGCCGTCGAGTTGGTCCGAGAAGGTCGCCCCGCCCGAGCTGTTGGTGTGATTGTCGATGAGCGGGGGCAACATCAGGGAGGTGCCAACAAACTCTGTTTGTGATTTGGCCGCGTAGGTGGTGAGGTCAGCATCGGTAAAGAGGTCCGCCCGGAAGCGGAAGTAGCCATGCCAGTCGACGGCAGGGTACTTGCGCAGCGGGGGGGCCGGCCGACTCAGATTCTGCCTGGCTTCAGCCTTGACCTGGTCGATAAGTGACGGAGAATCCTCGTCCTGCAGGATTTCGTCCTCATCGTCGGCCACTTCTTCGACGTTGGTGTCGCTCTCGCCGCTCTCTTCCTGGGCCACTGCGGGGAATGTGGCAAAAAGCCCCAGGACGAAGATTGCACTCCAGATAATTCGCATTGGTCAGCCTCTACTTGACAACAATGTTGACGATACGGTCGGGCACGACGATGACCTTCACGACGGTCTTGCCATCGGTCCATTTCTTTACAGACGGTTCATCTAGCGCGGCTGCTTCTGCCGCCTCCTTCGAGGCGCCACGGGGGGCCTCGACCTTGGCCCTCAACTTGCCGTTGACAGTGACGGCCAGGACAGCAACGGCCTCCACACAGAGGGCCTCATCAAAGTCCGGCCAGGGCGTGGAATCGAGTTGGCCCGGACGTCCCAATTGCTGCCACAACTCCCCGCACAGATGGGGAGTAAAGGGTGACAGGAGTTGGAGCAGTGCGTTGAAGGCCTCTTCCACCGCGGCCAATTCCCCAGCCCGCGCCAGCTTCTCGGCGTTGGTAAAGAGGTGGTTTCCCAGCTCTCTCAGTCTGGCGATGCACGTATTGAAGCTGAATCGGTCGATATCAGCAGAGACCGCCTTGATGGTCTTGTGAGTAACTTTGCGGCAGGCGAGGGCCCCACTGGGATCACCTGCTCCCGGCACCGCATCGGCCTGCCAGTCTGCCAGGTCCTGGCCGAGGTTCCAGATCCGTTCAAGGAACCGGTAGGACCCTTTGACGCCCTGTTCAGACCAGTTCAGTCCGGCCTCGGGGGGCGAATCGGACATGATGAACAATCGGGCGGTGTCGCAACCGTATTGTCGA
>CALGBT010000889.1 GCA_937884235.1 uncultured Pseudomonadota bacterium | reverse complement strand
GGGGTGGTTGTAAGCTGTGGGAATTACGGTGAAATTGGGCGGCGCGTCCGCTGGTCTTGGTTGTCCGCTGGTCTTGGTTTGATTGGGGGCTAGGGGGGGGCTAGCAATTGTTTTTCCAGATGTTGAGGATCTGGAGGTAGTTGGCCTTGGTGTAGGCGTCGGGGTTGGGGGCGTTTTCGAGGTTCATTGAGCCTCGAAGTTGCTTGAGTGACTCGTAGTTTCTTGCCTCAAGCCACTGTGCCACCTCGTTGCGAATTGTTGCGAGGTTGCTGGGGCCGTTTTTGAAGAGGGTGGAAACGAGTTGCACGGCGTGGGCTCCTGCCATGATGGCCTTGATGGCTCCCAGCGCGTTGTGCACTCCTCCCGTTACTGCCCGCGAGGCTTTCACTCTTGGCGAGAGGATGGCCAGCCAGCGTAGCCGCGCGAGGAGCTCAGTTTGCTCGGAGAGTTTGAGCTCAGGCTTGACCTCCAGTTCATGGACGTCAAGGTCGGGCTCATAAAAACGATTGAAGAGGACAAGGCCGTTGGCACCAGCTTCGTCCAGTTGGCAGGCGAAGTTGGCAAGAGATGTGTAATAGGGTGAGAGTTTCACGGCCACTGGAATTCTGACGCTCTTTCTCACCTGGCGCACCATCTGCAGAGTACGGGCTTCCAGATCTGCCCCAGAGATTGAGGGGTCAGTGGCCAGGAGGTAGGCGTTGAGTTCAAGGGCATCGGCCCCTGCTTCCTGTATTTGCTGGGCGTAATCGACCCACCGGGCTTCAGTGAAGCTGTTGAGGGAGCCGATAACCGGCACGCTGACAGCTTCTTTGATGCGGCGAAGCTGGTTCAGGTACTCCTCGACGCCGTAGACAATGTTGTCTGGCTCCGGGAAGTAAGACAGGGCCTCGGCGAAAGAGTTCGTAGAATGGTCTGTGGCCGCGTTGGTGGCCAGTTCTTCGCAGATGATTTCTTCTTCAAAAAGGGAATGCATGACGATCGCAGAGGTTCCTGCGTCTTCAAGCGCTTTGACTGTATCCAGATTGTCACACATGGGTGAAGCGCCGGCCATGAAGGGGTGCTCCAACTCGAATCCCAGGTAGTCAGTCTTCAGGTTCATGATCCTTCCTCCTCGTCGCCTCGATTTATGATTCTTCCTGGCTGGTCCAATTCAAGCCGGCCAATCCCTCGTAGAATTTGATGCGTCTTTGCGTGAACCGCTCCTGCGCTTCGGCAAGCTCCTTGAAACGCACCGGGTCCATCTTCTCGACCATGCGGAAGCGCGTTTCATTGCGCATGTAATCGAGGAGGCGTGTTTCTCCCTGCTTGGAGTCAAGCTGCAGTGGCGGTTTCCCTTCATGAATGCGCCGTGGGTCGAAGCGGTAGAGGGGCCATACGCCTGAATCTACGGCCATCTTCTGTTGGTTGAGACCGTGAGCAAGGTCGTAGCCGTGGGCGATGCAGTGCGAATAGGCGATGATGATTGACGGTCCGGGATAGGCGTCTGCCTCAACAAAGGCTTTGACTGTCTGCGCATCCCGCGCTCCCATGGCGATGCTGGCAACGTAGACGTGACCGTAGCTCATGGCCATTAGTCCAAGGTCCTTCTTGTGGATGTCCTTGCCCGCTGCGGCAAACTTGGCGGCAGCCCCGAGAGGCGTTGATTTGGAGGCTTGACCACCGGTGTTGGAGTAGACTTCCGTGTCCATGACCAGCAGGTTGTGGTCGCGTTGGTTACCGAGGACATGGTCAAGGCCACCGTAACCGATATCGTAGGCCCAACCGTCACCGCCGAGGGACCAGGTTGATTTGCGCACCAGATAGTCGGCGAGATCTTCCAGGCGACGGGCGTCGACATGGTCGATGGTCTTCAATTTGGCAACGAGTTCAACAACCTGAATCCGCCGCTCCGCGACACCAGCCTCGGAGCGGTCTTCGGGGGCGAGCAGTGTCTCGACCAGTCCTTCACCGATCTGGCTAGCGAGTTTCTTGCACAGTCCCTCAGCTTGTCCACGATGGGAATCGAGGGCCAGTCGGAAGCCAAAGCCAAACTCGGCGGCATCTTCGAAGAGGGAGTTGGACCAGGATGGGCCGCGTCCGTTCTTGTCGGTGCAGTAGGGAGTTGTGGGGAGGTTGCCGCCATAGATGGAAGAGCAACCGGTTGCGTTGCCAATGAGGAGGCGGTCGCCGAAGAGCTGGGTGAGCAGCTTGACGTAGCCAGTTTCTCCGCAGCCGCCGCAAGCGCCAGAATACTCGAAGAGAGGTCGCAGGAACTGGCTACCCTTGACCAGGTTGGTATTGACCAGGGCGCGGTCGACGTCGGGAATACTGAGGAAGAAGTCGTACTCCAGGCGCATGGTTTCCCGCACCTCAAGTTGCGGCGCCATGTTGATGGCTTTCAGCTTGGGTTGGGCCTTGTTCTTGGAAGGGCAGGCGCTGATGCAGAGTTTGCAGCCGGTGCAATCTTCCGGAGCCGTCTGGAGGGTGTACTTCCAGCCAGCGGGGAAGTCCTTGGCCTTGTAGTCGATGGACTTGAAGGTGTCCGGTGCCCCCTGGAGGGCAGTCGGGTCGTACACTTTAGCCCGAATGGCGGCGTGGGGGCAGACCAGGGAGCACTTGTTGCATTGGATACAGGTTCCCGGGTCCCACACTGGAACTTCCAGTGCAATATTGCGCTTCTCCCACTGAGTTGTTGCCACCGGCCAGGTGCCGTCGGGTGTGAAAGCGCTGACTGGCAAGTCGTCGCCCTTGAACTCCATCATTGGGCCCTGGACGTTGCGGGTGAACTCTGGGGCCAGTTCCGAGACGATGCGGGGCCGCTGTCGAGAGGAAGTCACGGTTCCGGGGATTTCTACCTGGTAGAGGTGAGCCAGGGTGTGGTCAACGGCCTCGAAGTTGCGTCGTACGACTTCGTCACCCTTCTTGCCATAGGTCTTCTTGATTGACTTCTTGATCTGGTCAATGGCCTCTTCCCTGGGGAGTACCCCTGAGATGGCAAAGAAGCAGGTCTGCATGATGGTGTTGATGCGCTGGCCCATGCCCGATTCGCCAGCGACCTGATACGCGTCAATGACGAAGAACTTCAGCTGCTTCTGGATGAGAGCTTCCTGAGCCTCCTGGGGCAGGTGGTCCCAGACCTCGTCTTTGCTAAACGGGCTGTTGATGAGGAACGTGGCTCCAATTGCTGCCTTCTCCAAAACATCTACTTTGTCGAGGAAGCTGAATTGGTGGCAGCCGATGAAATTGGCCCGATTCACGAGATAGGTGGAGCGAATGTTCTCGGGACCAAAGCGAAGGTGCGAGATGGTCATGGCCCCGGACTTCTTGGAGTCATAGACGAAGTAGCCTTGCGCCCAGTTGGCGGTTTCCTCGCCGATAATCTTGATGGAGTTCTTGTTGGCACCGACGGTGCCATCGGCTCCCAGGCCGTAGAAGAGGCAGCGGACGACGTTATCCTTCTCGATATCGAAGGAGTCGTCTATGTCGAGGGAGGTGTGGGTCACGTCGTCGTTGATGCCCACGGTGAAGTGGTTCTTGGGGGATTCTTTGGTCAACTCGTCGAAGACCGCCTTGATCATGGCGGGATTGAATTCCTTGCTGGAGAGCCCGTACCGTCCGCCAATCACCCTTGGCATGGTTGCCAGGTTG
>CALGBT010000888.1 GCA_937884235.1 uncultured Pseudomonadota bacterium | reverse complement strand
CGGTGCGCCCCACGCGTTGTCGTAGGAATCGGGGGAGATGATTACTTCCTTGTTAGCCACCGGGTCAAACGACCGCCCCAGCGCAAAGTCGCCGTCTGCCAATACATCTGCGGGGCGGAAGGTCGTTCGACCCATGCCCAGTGGTTGCCATACCGAATCCCGCATGTAGTCACGGTAGTTCTGCCCGGCGCAAAGCTCCGCGACCAGTCCTACCAGGACGAAATTGGGGTTGGAGTAGTTCCACAGACGCCCTGCCGGTGCATTGAGCCAGACGTAGTATGGCAGCAGGCCCAGAGCGTATTCCGCCAGCGCGCCGTCCAGTTTATGCGCTGCCGGCACATCCAAAGCCAGGAAGTCCGAGACTCCGGACGAGTGGGTCATGAGGTGAGCGAGAGTGATGTCCGGCACTCCCGCGGGGGTCTTCTTCATGGTGAAATCGGGGGCATGTTGCACCAGCGTATCATTGACCGCAAGACAGCCCGCTGCCTCTTGCTGCAGGATGGCAGTGCTGGCCATCATCTTGGCGATAGAGCCGAATCGGAAGAGCGTGGAGGGCAGAATCGGGGCGCCGCCGGCCGGGTCCTTGGTGCCAAATCCCTTTGACCAGGCAAGCTTGCCGTCAAGGATCACCGCCACCGCCAGCCCCGGAATGTTCATGTCGACACGTTCCTGCTCGATGACCGCGGCCAGCTCTTCGAACTCCGGTGGGGGAGGGTCAAGGACGTCTGCGGAAAAACCATCGTCCAGATCGGCAAGAGCAAGGGTCTCATCACTCAGGTCCGCCCCTGAAGTATCGCTAGGGGGCGTGTCTGCGACGGCAACTAAGTCAGTCGGCGCCACGTCAAGAATCGCATCGAACACGACTTCCTGCGCGGTATCAGCCGATTGAGTTGCCGTCCCGCAAGCCAGCAGCAGTAATCCCGCCAACACCATCCACCCGGTCTTTTGCGTCATCGTTGCCTCCCGTTCAGCATAGCCACCAATATGCAATAAGCAGGACTTATGCGCAATGCTCAGCAAATGATGCCGGATATGCCTGCCGGAGCCGTTTTCCATGGAGGACAAAGGTGAGCTATTTCCCCGGCATCTCGCCCACCGCGCCCAACAGGAAGGTCCGGCGTGAGGCAACCCAACCTAGGAGACCATCAGCGCTGTTGCCGATGGCCATGTCGTAGAGCTCCGGTTGGTAGGTGGGGTCGTCAGGAATCTCAGGGCGTAGCAGGTCGTCGAATTCACCGACCCATGCCTCCTGTTGTGCGGCGGACATCCAGACAGTGGCGACCTCTTCCACATAGTTAATGAACGTGGCGTGGAATGCGGGAACTTCCATAACCCGCTTGGCGAGTTGATTGTTGGCGAAGTCCGCGGGACCGGGAATGGGGGAAGTCACCACCGAGGCAAAGTTGGGTCCGCCGTAACTCATGTCGAAATCATAGGGTAGGGCCACCCAGCGGTTGGTATCGGGCCGGTGATAGAGGTAGAAGTTGTTGGGCTTGCCGTACGCCATGGAGTCCTGATAAGCCAACAGCAGGTAGAGCGTGGTTCCCAACATCACCGATATCCCCACGTTGGGGCACTGCCGCAGGAATGCAGATGTCATTTGTCCCGCCTCCTTCAGGCCGCAACCTCAGAGAAGAGGCTACTTACGGTTAGAAACAGTTGCAAGCAGACTGTCTTCACAGATACAAATTCGGTCTGGTGCGCAATCCTCTGCCCCATAGTACGGGATTCGCCCTTGCACCGAGCTCTTCCCACTACCAGCGGCATGGAGTAACATCAGCGTTGGTCGGGCTGTCCTGGAGGGGAGAATGTTTCGGCATAGCGGAATCGCAGCCATTTGTCTCTCGCTGTTCATCGCTTCTTGCGGCAACCGCGCGATTGGCGATGACGTGGAAGTTTCCCGACGCGCGGATCATACTCCTGGCGACCTGTCGGATGCAGCCCCTGAGACAGTAGACATTGCCGGGGATGGCGTCGAACCTCTTCCCGATGCCCTGCCGACGGAACTGCCGTTCGCCACGGATGTGGGAGTTGACGGAGCGGCGCTTGCGGCCGGCACTATTCTGCTTCTGGACTACGAGATGCGACATCCCATCTCCTGGAGCTTCTTCATGGATGAGCTCTCGGCACACGGTCACGAAGTCGTCTATCGACGCTGGTTTCCACACGTGACGGCCGCGGATGTAGAACCCGATCCGGTGAGCGGTCAGTTGCCTTTTCAGGCCATCGTGCTGTCTGCGGGCAACAGCCCCTCCGAGCCATCGCCGCGTATGCGGGCCGGGGAGGCGGACAACCT
>CALGBT010000887.1 GCA_937884235.1 uncultured Pseudomonadota bacterium | reverse complement strand
GAAATCATAGACGTTGTCGGCCCCATGGATCCGCTTGAGCTCCCTCCCTTCTTCGAACATCTTACGAATGAACGACCCCCTCTGCATGGCGTCCGCAATCTGACTAGATATGGTCATCGTCCCCCTCCGACACTAGACGTACCCCCCAGAAAAGCGCCCCCAATGTACTTGCCCGTGGCGGCATTTGCAACCTTCCCGGCGCGGGAGTTTTTGCAGGCGTTATAAAGGGCCCACGCGCGTTGCGTGCATAAGGTTTGGAAAGTCGGTAGAAATTGGTGTACACTCAGTGCACCGCAAGCATCATGCTGCGATGCAGTTCGACATGGCCATGTAGGAGGAAACCGATGCAGCGCCTATTGGTTGCAACCGGATATTGTTGCCTGATGTTTCTGGTAGGGAATGCGTGCTCACCCGCTTCCGAGAATGAGGACACGAAAACAACGCCTGACATCCACGTGGCTGAGGTGGTTGACCTTTTCGTCGACCTTGGGGGGGCCGAGACCAGCCCGCCGCCGGACCTTGAGCCAGAGATCGATATCTTGATGTTCGACTTTGTGGATGACAGTGAACCTGATCTGCCCGACGTTTTCATAGACGTGCCTCTAGAGGTGGAGATAGTCCCTGATGTCCCCGAGGTTGATCTTCCTCCCCCCCCGCCCACGGATCTTGGTAAGGCTTGCCAGACCGATGCTGATTGCGAAACTGATGGGGGGTGTTTGCTGGGCTTTTGTACCACCTTTTGCAAGTCCGGTGGTCAGCCCATCGCCGGTGCCTGCGACAGTCCGTCACTGCAAAGTGCATGGGGGGATCTCTTCAGCTGCCCCGCGGACATGAACCTCTGTATGCCAGGGGCGGTGGGCGGTAAGTCTCTGGCCTGCAAAGTTGATACTGACTGTGCTGCTGCGGACCTGGAAGGGTTTGTGTGCGGCGGTAGTTTCGCCTCGACGGAAGTTGAGGTTGCGGGACGCTGCTTGCCTCTGCTCAATCGGAAGCCGGCCGGCGCAACTTGCCTGGAATCAGGTTCCAAGTGCTCCTCCCTCATCTGTCTCCATCCGGACCTGGATGAGAATCTCAATGGGATTTGCACAGCATACTGCGATGGGACTACTGCTTGCCCGGAGGATTCGGTTTGTGCCATGCACCCGATTTTCGAAAATGACGGGGAGCTCATGGGGTATGCTCCGCTTTGCGCACCGGTGAAGGGATCGTTGAAGGAGTGTGCTGACGACCCCGGTGCCTGCAAGTTTGGCAAGGAGTATTGCGGCGTTGTCTTTGAGCCCGGGACGTACCAGGCCAGCTTCCTCTGCGTGGAAGCCAAGAACCAGTACGGCGGTTGGACGGGAGACGCGTGTGATGCGGGGTCGCCATGCTTCACTGATTGGTGCATCTTCGGCGATTGGTCCAACAAAGTGGACGCTTACTGCACGCTGGCCTGTAATGATGACAATGATTGTGGCGAAGGCATGTCCTGTAATGGGGTCCACGTTGCCCCTTATGAAGGTGTTTTGCCCTACGGTGTCTTCGAGGTCGGCGTCTGTTTGAAGGATGAACAGGGCTCTCCCTGTTTCACCGATGAGCAGGAAGTCTGCCAGCACGAATGGAGCTTCTGCGAGCCGCTTCCCGGGATCTTCGGCCTGGGGACCTGTGTTGATGGAGAGTGTCCTCCTGTTTGCGCGGGCAAGGCTTGCAAGGAAGACGATGGCTGCGGCAACGAGTGCCTTGAAGCCTGCAAGGACTTCGGTGAATTCTGTGGCGCAGCAGAGGACTGTCTGTCTGGACTTTGCGTTGACGGCGTGTGCTGCAATACCGCCTGCGACGGCAGTTGCGAAGCCTGCAATGTCGAAGACTTTTTGGGGGCTTGCACGCCCTACGCCCAAGGCACGGACCCGGAGGCAGAATGTGAAGTCTGCAATGCCTGCAACGGAAGTGGAACCTGTGCCCCGGCTGGTGCGGGCGAAGACCCGGGCAATGGCTGCGGAATCTGCCAGGTTTGCGGAACGGAGGGGACTTGCGTGCCAGTCGCCTTCGGCGAGGATCCGGCGGTGGAATGTGGTATCTGCAGCATTTGTGACGGAGAGGGGGCCTGTGGTCCCGCCTTCTACGGTGAAGACCCCAAAAGCGAATGTGCGGACGAAGAGTCGTCGACCTGCCTGACTACCGGTATCTGCAATGGTGAGGGGGGCTGCGAGATGTGGCCTGCTGAGACGGTCTGCTCGGAGGCTTCCTGCAACGGTAACAACTATCTGGCGCCTGGGTCATGCAATGGCAAGGGAACCTGTGTGCCGGCAGCGCCGTTGTCCTGCCTGCCCTTTAAGTGCGATGCGGAAACGGCAGCCTGTCTTGACGAATGTCAGGATGCCTTGCAGTGCGCCGCCGGGAATTGGTGTGTGGCCGGGGCCTGCGAGTTGCTTCCGGCATGCCCCGTGGAAACCAAGATGATCTGTAACACCCAACTGCCGGGCTCAACGGTGGGGCTGGCCAATAACTGGTCGAACTATGGCTGTGTTCCAGGGGTTGGCTATAACGGTCCAGACCGTATCTACTCCATCAAGATGGACCAGCCGACGCGCATTTCGCTGACCTTGAAGGAGGCGCAGTTTGATTCGGCTCTGATGCTTATCAAGGATGCGTGTGCCCCTGCTCTTTCATGCGTCGGCTTTGCTGACCTCTTTCCCTCCGGGGGTGAGGAGAGCATCAATTTTGATGCCGAGGCAGGAGTTCAGTACCACCTCGCTGTAGATGGCTTTGCCGCTGACGATCAGGGGGCTTATCAGCTGCAGACGGAGTGCTGCCAGATTCAATGCGCGGCAGAGAATGCGTGCGGCAGTGATGGCTGCGGCGGTTCTTGCGGCTCGTGCGGGGACGGGCAGGTCTGTTCCCTGGGACAGTGCCAGGCCTGCGGCGAAGATCCCGGAGGCGAGCCCAACGAGACGTGCGGTGATGCCGTCCCACTCCTTGCTGGAGTCAATGAAGGCCTGTTGCTCTGCCCTGTTGGAGATGTGGATTGGTTCTCCTTTGAGATGCAGCCGGGTCAGACTGCCTCGCTGCTGCTTGAGTTTGAAGAGGACCTGGCCAACCTAGACATGGCGCTGTACGGTCCTGACTGCAACCAGTTCCTGGCGGACTCGACCTCCCCGGAATCGCAGGAGGCAATCGAATTCAAAGCCAAGGTTGCGGGGACCTACTACGTGTTGGTCTACTCGCCAAGTGGCCAAGAGACCGGCTACAATCTGGTGGCTGACGTCGTCGACCCGGAGTGCATGGATGACGGTGATTGCCCCAATCCTCTAGAAGTGTGCGGGCAATACGAATGCGTCGTTCCTCCTCCTGCCTGCTCAACGACGGGAGCGCCGGTTTGTGACGCCTTTATCGCCGGTTCAACTTCAGGCAAGCCGACTGACATGTCCACCTATGCCAGCTGCACCGATGCCGTGCTGGACGGTCCAGAAGACCGCTACAAGCTTAACTTCCCGCAGAGCACAGTGGTAACCATTACCCTGTCAGGGCATGCCTTCATCGCCGGTCTGACGGTCCTCGAACAGTACTGTGCTGCTGATTGGGCTTGCGTAACGGCCAATGTGGGCAAGACCAAAGGGGAGCCGGTCACGATAATCTTCAACGCCAAGGGTGGCTCTCTCTACTACCTGGTGGTGGAGGGGAAGACCGTGGACGATCATGGCACTTACTCCTTCGACGTTGACTGCTGCATCCCGCAGTGCGATGGCAAGGTCTGTGGTGATGACGGGTGTGGGTTGGCTTGTGGTTCGTGCGCGGGTGAGCAGGATGCTTGCGTCAATGGGGCCTGTGTCTGTCAGCCCAGTTGTGCCGGCAAAGTTTGTGGGGGCGACGGATGTGGGGGCGGATGTGGCGAGTGTGCCGGCGAACAAGATGCCTGCATCGAGGGCGCGTGTGTCTGCCAGCCCAGCTGCGACGGCAAAGCCTGTGGCGACGACGGATGCGGCGGCGACTGCGGCAGTTGTGAGGGGCAGCAGGAGGCCTGCGAGGACTTCCAGTGCGTTTGCCAGCCAATGTGTGAAGGGCTTATCTGTGGCGACGATGGCTGCCTGGGCAGTTGCGGCGATTGTCCGGGGTTGCAGGATGTCTGTGAAGCAGGTGCCTGTGTCTGCCAACCAACCTGTGACGGTAAGGAATGTGGCGATGACGGGTGCGGGGGGGATTGTGGTGGATGCCTCGGCCCGCAGGACCTCTGTGAGGAGTTCCAATGTGTTTGCCAGCCCGCCTGTGATGGAAAGGCGTGTGGGGACGATGGTTGTGGCGGAATCTGTGGTACTTGTTCAAAGGTGCAATCGTGCCAGGACTTCCAGTGCCTCTGCTCCGATGACTTTGGCAACGAGCCAAACGATCAGTGTGCGAAAGCCACTTCTTTGGAAGCGGGGTCCTATCCCGGTCTGGCACTCTGTACTGATGACCAGGATTGGTACAAGATCTTCTTGCCGGCCGGCAGCACGTTGCAGGCCACGATTCTTTTCACCCATAACGATGGGGATCTTGACCTCTACC
>CALGBT010000886.1 GCA_937884235.1 uncultured Pseudomonadota bacterium | reverse complement strand
TGGGCTTCCCCGCCAGCGAATCCGGCACCTCCTTCCTGCCTTCAGTTGAAGCGGTGACAACTAGCCAGAATGGCTCCGATCCCACCATGACCGTACAGGGCCCCGGACATGTATACATCGCGTGGACCGGCTACGACGGCAACCAGTACGACCCCTATTTCACCACCAACAGCGACGTCTTTGGCGCCAACACCTTCTCGCCTGCGGTGAAAGTCCACTCCAGCCCCGTACAGGATGACCAGATCGCGCTGGCGGTGGGTGGTGACGGTACCATCTATCTGGCCTGGCAATCATTCAATGATGGCACGCCCGCGGGTGGTAACATGTATGTCTCGAAGTCCACCGACGACGGAGTCAACTGGTCGAGCCCGGTGCAGGTGAATGACGTTGCCCAGAAGGCCAACGTTGGCAAGGCTACCTTCCTCGCCTGGGGAGCAGGCAAACTGCACATAGTCTGGTCTGACGAGCGAAGTGACTCCGAAGGAGATGTCTACTACGACTCCAGCGTCGACGGCATCAACTTCGGCACCGATGTGCTGGTCAACGACAGCACCTACCGCTATCAGGAAGACCCCTCAGTAGTAGTCGGAGCCGGCACCAACTGCACTGGCACCATCTACGTGGTGTGGCAAGACCTACGCTCCAATAGCTCCTACGACATCTATGGCACACGCAGCACTGACGGCGGAGCCACTTTCGAAGCCAACATTGCGGTGACCCCGACAACCGACGGCGACCAGATGAACCCCGCACTAGCCGTGGACGAAACCTGTAAAGTCGGCGTCTCCTGGCGGGACAGTACAACCAACGACAAGTTCGACATTCGTGCCTCCTTCGTGCCCGGCTGGTAGCCCACACCTCGTCTCAGCGCTTTTTGACGAGCCTTTGACCCGCACCTGTGCTAGACTTGCGACCATACGCGTCAGGGCTCCAACCAATCAGCCCTGCAAGAGAGGGTCGTTTGGGAGAGTCGAAGGAAACAGATATATTCAAACTTGTACAATCCAAAGTAAAGTCGAAGGGAAAAGCAACGCCACGTGGAACTGGTCCAGCGCCCATTGCACCGGCAATTCCTGAAGAGGAAGTGGCCCCCATCAAAGCTCCGAAGGCGGTCAGGAAGCCAGCTGCAACCAAGGCCCGAGGGGTGGCGAAGAAGGCTGCGCCAACTGCGCCAACTGCGCCATCTGCGTCAGCTACGCCAACTGCGCCAGTTGAACCTGCCGCACCGGTGAAGGAGTCTTCGCCAGTCGAAATTCCAGTCTTCGCCGAAATCCCTGGCGAGGTCCCGCCACGCAAGAAGCGCCGCCGCAGGGGGAAACGCAAGGCAACCACCGCCGATGAGACCGTCCAACAATCGAAGGAAGAGGGAGATTGGGACCCAGACTCCTTTGTGGTGCCAGAGAAGGACGGGGTTGCCCGCTTCCACGACTTTGACCTCACTGATAACATCATGAGGGCAATCCAGGAAGCAGGGTTCGAGTATTGCACTCCAATCCAGACGGCTTCGCTACCTGATGCGTTGTCCGGACGGGACGTTTTCGGCAAGGCTCAGACGGGCACCGGGAAGACCGCCGCTTTTCTCATTGCGCTCTTCACCCAGCTCTCCAAGAACCGACCCGAGGGCAAACGGAAGAAGGGCACCCCTCAGGCACTTGCCATTGCCCCGACCCGTGAACTTGTCATGCAGATCGAGCAAGATGCCCAGTTGCTCTGCAAGCACTCCAAGCTCAACATTCAGGCCGTTTACGGCGGCATGGATTACGAGAAACAAGAGCGGGCACTCAGCACTGGCCACGTCGATCTACTGGTCGCAACCCCGGGGCGGCTCCTCGACTTCAACCG
>CALGBT010000885.1 GCA_937884235.1 uncultured Pseudomonadota bacterium | reverse complement strand
CTCGACAATACTGTCTGTTGGTTCCGCCCAGATCTCGAGGTGAGACTGGCTGCGAAGTACATACGTCCTTGCCAGGCCGCGCAAGGGCAGGAAGCGGTCCTCGACGGTGGCATAGCCGGCCTTTGATACACGAACCAGCACCGTTTCGTCCTCCGCCACCAGCAATTCAATGGGGCCCGGGCTGAAGCTGTTCTTGCCGATTACAATATTGGCATCGGGGGGGTCCGTATTGATGGTGAAAGCGACCAGTCGGGGCTTGGTTGCCGTAGGCGGAGGGATTCCGGCAGGTGAGGCAATCAGACTATCCTGGGCGCCGACATCGGATTTCGCGACCCCAGGCTCCGTGGCAATGTCAGCAGAGGTCCTATCGGCAGTGGCTAGGAGCGCGTCATTCGGGGTGGCGTCCAGGTGTTCGTCCGGGGGTGGGGTGGCGGTGGCGCTGATGTCGAAACCCTCGTGCAAGTCACCGGGGCTGGCCGTTGCTGACTCCTGAGCGTCAGTGCTCGGCCCCTGCTTTGAACCCCAGACCCGGTCGTAAAACTGCCAGCCAAAAATGGCCAGCAGTCCGAGCACCAGCACCAGCAGCGAACTGGCCACGAGGGGGTTGGTTCCCGAGCGCACGTGGGTACGCTCGCGGATGGCGGCCGCCGGGCGGGTGGCCGCGGTGGCCGTAGCTTCGGTGTCAGTGGCGGTGGAAGGCCGGGCGGGAGCGGTGGCCGGCATGGCGCTGGCGGCGGGCTCCGGAGCATCATGTTGGGTGGGGGGGAAGGTCAGGTGTTCGCCCTGGCGTAGGGACTCGATTTCCGCCGGGAAGAGGCCGGCGAGAAAGTCCGTGACCCGTTCAAGTTCAGGGTAGCTGCTGGTCTCGAAGAGAAACTTCGAGAGGGCCTCGTGGAAGGCCAGCATTGTGGGATATCGATGCGAGCGGCTGCGCTCCAGGGCACACATTACCAGAGGCGAAAGCGCGGCGGGAATGTCGGCACGCACTTCGTGGGGGGGTGGGACCTGCTTTCGCAAAACGTTGTTGATGGTCTCACCTTCGCTGCGGGCGGAGAAGAGGCGCTGCAGGGTCAGCATCTCCCAGAGGACGATGCCTAGGGAGAAGATGTCGGTGCGGTGGTCGATGTCCGCACCGTTGACCTGCTCCGGGGACATGTAGGCGTACTTCCCTTTGATGGTGCCGGCGACCGTCTCAGTTCCTCGGTCCACGGCCCGGGCGATGCCGAAATCGACGATCTTCACTTCCCCCGAGAAGGAGAGCATGATGTTTTGCGGGCTGACGTCCCGGTGAATGATATTGAGTGGTCGGCTCGATTCCCGGCGAGAGTGAACGTAGTAGAGTCCCTTGGCGGCCTCCAGGGTCAGGTAGACCGCGATGGGATAAGGGATGGGGCGAGGCAGGGAGTGGCTCGCTTGCAGGATTGCCCGGAGGTCCTTGCCCTCGACGAACTCCATGGCGATGTAAGGCGTGCCTTCGTGAATGTCAAAGTCGTAGACCTGGGCGATATTGGCGTGGTTGAGCCGGGAGGCGATGGTGGCCTCGTCGACGAACATCCGCTGAAACTCACGACTGCCTGCGTATTGCGGCAGGATTTTCTTGATGGCCACCAGTCGAGAGAAGCCCTGGGCTCCCCTGGCCATGGCCCGGTAGACCTCTGCCATGCCGCCGGTGGTGACGCGCTCCAGGAGCGTGTACCGACCGAACTTCTGCCTGCCGCGGGCTTCCTCGTCCATGTTCTCCTACTGGTAGATGGCCAGTCCAAACGGAGGGAGTGAAACCTCGGTCTGGTTCCCCTCGATACTCACTTTCGTCTGGGTAAGCAGTTCGGTGCGGCTGGTTCCGGATAGTGGCTTGGGAATCTCTACGGTTTGTGCGATGGAGCCTCGATTGGCGGCCACCACCAGTTCTTCATTACCCAAAGTTCTGCGAAAGAGGAGCGTGGTGGGGGTTGCCGCCAGCAGGTCAAATTCCCCGCGGCGCAGCGCTCCATGCTCCCGGCGCACCGTCCCCACTAGCCGGACGAAATCGAGGGTCAGTTGCTGCTGTGCCGAGAGCTGGTCAAAGGGCATCACCCGTCGGTTATCGGGGTCGCCGGCCCCGGGCAGACCGATTTCGTCGCCGTAGTAGATGAGGGGCACTTCGGGCAGCGTGAAGAGCAGGCCCTGGGCCAGGCGCAGGCGGTCGAAGGGCTCGGCTGAGTCCGGCAGTTCGGGTGGGTTGGTGAGCCCCTGAAGCTTGGAGCCGTTGCCCCAGAGGTCGCCAATCTGGCCGGCGGCATGGGAGAGGAACCGTGGCACATCGTGGTTACCCAGGAAGCTGACCATAACGGCGTCGTCCCCCCAGAATGGCAGAGCGTCCTCGAGAAACTGGGCGAACTCGACAAAGTCGCCCTCGTCCCGGGCGGTGGCCTTGACCAGCTTCCAGTAGAAAGGGAAATCGAACTGACCGTCCAGTTCCCGGCTGTTGACGTATTCCTTGATCACCGTCTCAGCCATTCCGGTGCCGCCGCCCCATTCGCCCATGAAGGTCTCGCCTACCATGTAGAACGGGAGGGAATCGCCGACGATGCGTTCCTCTATGTGAAAGCGCAGGGAGCGGATGAAGTTGTGGACCATGTGCTTGACTGCATCGACCCTGAAGCCATCGATGCCGGCTTCGACTATCCAGAACATGGCCGTCTCCACGGCCAACTCCACCACCTCGTCGTTGGTGTAGTCGAGGTCAGGTAGATAGGGCATGAACCAGCACTCGATGGGCTTGTCCCAGTTGGGTTCACAGGAGTTGAAGTCGTGGAACCATCCATCCTGCTGGTGTTGCCCGTAGAGCGGGTTCTGTTCGTGGAGGTGGTTGGCCACGAAATCGACAAGGACCCTGATTCCTCGGGCGTGAGCGGCATCCACCAGGGTACGCAACTCTGCCAGGGAGCCGAAGTGTTTCTCCGTGGCCATCAGGTCTATGGGGAAGTAGCCATGGTAGGCGGTGTAAGAGACTCCGTCCAGGGTACCGGACATGCAACCGTCGGGGTTGTCGATGACCGGCGAGAGCCAGAGCACGTCGATTCCGAGTTCCTCGAAGTACCCTGCTTCGATCCGGGCGGTGATGCCGGCAAAGTCGCCGCCTCGCCAGTTGGTGAGGGAGTCCGGGGAGGCACATTCAGCGGGGGCATCATTGGCGGTGCTGCCGTTGGCGAAACGGTCAGTGAAGGCGAAGTAGATGGCGGCATCCCGCCATTGCCAGGGGTCGGTTTCAAGCCAGACGGGAAGGAGTAGTTCCCGGGCCGCCCCCGTGTTGTTGGCGATGGCAAAGCGCAAGGTGATCTTGGTCCTGGGGGTGAGGTTTTCGAGGGTGACTTCGAAGCGCCCCGTGGTTGGCTCATAGCCTGGGGCAGAGAGCTTCTCCCCGTTGACGAGTACAGCTGCGCTGGAGGGGATGATGCCGGCGCTGTCAGGGGCGTCGGTGACGATGACGGAGGCTGTCAGCCCGGTGGCATCGTCGCTCAGGCTCCAGCATTCAAGGAGTAGCTCTGGCAGTCGGCAATCGGGAACAACCAGCTTGGAGTTCTCGATGCCATCGGTCCAGCGGCTGAGGGGGTTGGCGGGGTCGAGGTACCACCCGTCAGCCGCGGTATGGAATTTGTAGCTGTAGTTGCCGGGCGTTAGGCCGGCGAGGTCGAGGTCGAGACTCCAGGTGCCGGAGCCGTCGCTTTGCATGGGCAGTTCAGAGTTGGTCCAGTCGGTGAACTCGCCGGCCACTGAGACGGGGCTGTTATCTGGGGGCACGAAGGTCAGTTGGCGGGAGCAGAGGCGCAGAGTCGGGACCGGAGTCGGCGTATCAGAGAGGTCGGCGTAGGGCAGATCGGGCGGTGGTGCGACGACGTCGATGTCTGTCGGTTTGACGGTGTTGTCGGGTGGCTGGTAGCCGTCCATGGGGTGGCTGGGAGTGAGTTCCGAGATGGTGAGATCCTTCTCCAGGCTGTGGTAGTCGCCTCTGGCGGGAGTCTGTTCGCATGCGGCCAGGGTGGTGAGGAGAGCTGCCGCGGCGAAGTGGGCTCGCCAGCCGGTGCCGCCAGCCCGCTCAGCCATTCTCCTGCTCCCGCCGGCGGCTCCCGCCCAGGGTGGTGAAGGGCAGAGCCAGCGCGGCCAATCCCAGGAGAAAGATGGGAACCCACAGGATGTAGAGTGGCTCCCGCAAGGTGAGTTGGTCGGCGACAACCATCTTCTCGGCGGGGATTTTGGAGTAGAGAATCCAGATCCAGAACACCGAGAGAAACTCCAGAATGACGACGTTGAGCCAACTGCGTATGCGGCGATGGGTGGCTACCATCCAGGTTGTGAGCACGAAGTAGGTGAGGAGCAATGCCCACATCGCCAGGTGCATGTACCAGTCAGCCACTCCGGCACCGACCACTGCCACCACCTCAACGATTGTTGCCAGCAGGACCGCAGCCAGGGTGGCGAAGGCCATGACGAAGCGGTGACGCGCTACGAATTTCTTGACTGCTCCCATGACTCCCCTACCTCGCAACCTGATCTGTATAGACAAATAACAGCAAACCGGGGTTCTGGCAACAACGGGGGCTGTACCTGAGGCAATTGCGCGGTGCCGCCAGAGTGTCATCGTGAGCGGAGCACAGCGTAGTCGAACGACCTCCGCGCCCCACCCATCCCCACTCACCAGACATTTTTCGTGTCGATCGCCCCGAAACTCCCGATATAGAGAATGGAGGTGAGCAAATGTTGGAGACGGCAATGCTGCGGCTTGAAGAGGCGTTCTTCCCTTCCCGTTGCATGGGGTGTGGGGTGCTCTGTCGGGACCCGGGGGTTGCGTTCTGCTGGGTTTGTGCGCAAGGCCTGTGGCCTCTCCAACGGCCTTGGTGCGGGCAGTGTGGGCGGCCGCTGGAGGGGCGGCCCGAGGACCCCCGTCTCTGCCTCGGATGTGTGGCTCGGCCGCCGCCGTACGACCGCCTGCAGTCAGCCTTCTTCTACGGCGGCCCTCTGGCCGACGCGATTATCGCCTTCAAACACGGCGGTCATGCTGAGTACGGAGCCCGCCTGGGGCAGATGCTGCTCAACGCCGGAGAAGTCAGGCTTCCCACGGTCGACCTGGTGGTTCCCGTTCCCCTCCATCCCCGCCGGGCCCGGCAGCGGGGTTACAATCAGGCCCGGCTGCTGGCGAAGGTCGTCGCCCGTGCCGCCAACGTCCCGTTGCGAGAGATGTTGCGCCGAGTGCGCGACACCGGCAGCCAGAAAGGCCGCACCCGAGAAGAGCGTTTCGCCGAGTTGGCGGGGTCCTTCCGGGCGACGGGTTCCAGGCGAGTGGAGGGGCGGCGCATTCTGCTGGTGGACGATGTCGTTACCACCGGGGCCACCGTGCAGAATTGCGCAGCCGCCTTACGAAGTGCTGGGGCCAGTGAGATCTCGGTGGTATCACTGGCTCGCGCTCGATAGTCAAACGAGCTGAATATGGAAAAACACAGTAGGAATTTCGGCTCGCCGATAGGTGATCTTGTGCATATGTGGGGGGGGGGGGCAGCTTAAATGGTGCGCCCCGGCTGTGACATGATGTCACCGTGGATCCAGCAGCGCACGCGTCAGGTGTGGGGCGTCGAGCCCCCGTTTCGTCAAAGTTTCCATGGTTTGGGTGCTGCAAAACCGCACGGGCACTGGTTCTTGTGTGGTTTGGGTGGTTTGGCCGGTGACTGTGCCGCCTGAGGTGCCATGGATGTGGGTCAAGAAACTATTCTTCAGGATTCTGCCAGTCGCCATTGATCAGGCCTGCCTGCGCTTGTTACTCTACCCCGCGTGGGACCGGACTGTGAATGTGAGACAGTAGGACACACTAGGGCTGAAGGAGGGCACAATGAAGGGGCAGACAGGGAATCGCAAGAGTTGGCTATGGTGGCTTACGGTGCTGATTGTGATGGTTGCATCGCCAGTCTATGCACTGGGAATCGGCGTCAATCGCTCGCCTGTGCCGCCAGATTGTGTGCTCAACGATGGGACAGATGTCGAGCAGTTTGACTGGGAGATCCAGTTTGGCAGCACGCCTGACCACTACATCGAAGTGCTCCTTGACCCTGATGGCGACATCCTCTACTGCGTCTTCCACGATCTCATCGGGTGGACGACGACGCTGCCAGCCGCCTGGTCGATGTGCGCCTACTCCGACGAGTCGGCGACCTGGCCGCAGGCCAGCCCGGTGGTTGACTTCAACTCGTGGCTGGCTCCCGCCGCGGCGCAGCTCGGTCGCTACGAGATCCGGATCCAGTTCTTCTCGGTTGAGGGCGGTGATAAGTGGGAGGCGGAAGGTGCAGTGACCTTCTATGTCTGCCAGGCCACCGGTTCCCTCAAGCTGAGCAAGTGGCACGACTTGAACGCCAATGGCGTGCGTGACCATGGCGAGCCGGGCATTCCCATGTGGAAGCTCAGTTTCACCGATCCCTTCGGTTCGACCTTCAATCGCCTCACCGATGCCAACGGCAATGTCGTGGAAGATACTCTGCCCATCGGCCACTACAATGTCTGGGAGACGGTGAAGCCCGGCTGGACAAATTCGACCCCCGTAGCGTTTACAGTGGGCGTGCTTACTGGCAAGGAAACGAAGGTTTCGTTTGGCAACTACGAAACCGGTTCCATTGGTGACTACGTCTGGCTCGACGCCAATCGAGATGGCGTTCAGGACAACGACGAGACTGGTATCCCCAATGTTACTCTAGCGCTCTGGCTCGACTCCAACGGAGACGGCACTTACGATTCCCAGGTCTCCACGGAGATCACCGACGAGAATGGCTGGTATCTCTTTGACGAGCTGCCCCCCGGCAAGTACCGGGTCGAAGTGGACGAAAGTACATTGCCGCCCGGGGCCCACGTCCTGACCACCAACAACGAGCCTTTCCCCTACGAGTTGGCTCCCGAAGAGGACATGCTCGAGGCGGACTTCGGCTACTTCAAGTGCAACGTCGAGAAGTGCAACGGCATCGACGATGACTGTGACGACGAGACCGACGAGGACTTCCCGGTTGACGAAGCTTGCGACGGCGACGACGGCGACCAGTGCAAGAATGGCACCTGGAGCTGTGGTGATGATGGCTGGAGTGTGGAATGCGTGAACGAGTCAGTGACCGACATCGCTGACATCTGCAATGGTGAGGACGACGACTGCGACGGTTCTACCGATGAAGACTTCACGGTGGGCGACCCCTGTGATGGGGATGACGGCGACAAATGCGAGACCGGCACATTCACCTGTGCGGCAGATGGCTCAGCGGTGGAATGCGTCAATGAGTCGAATCCTGACATCACCGGGCTTTGCGATGGGCAGGACAATGATTGCGATGGTGAGACTGACGAGGACTTCCCGCTCCTGGGCCAGGCCTGCGACAGTGCTGACTCCGACCTGTGCTCCAATGGGCACTTCGAGTGTCATCCGCCTTCCATCTGTCGCGATCCTGCTGGTTGCAACCAGCCTCTCTACGAATGTGTAAATGACTTCCCCTCGAACATTGTGGAGGTCTGTGATGGTGCCGATAACGACTGCGATGGTGCCATTGATGAAGGGTTGGGGACCTCGACCTGCGGTGTTGGAGCTTGCGAAGTGACCACCGACAACTGCATCGGTGGTCGGCCGGAGAGTTGCCAGCCGGGTACCCCTGTGGACGAAGTTTGCGACCTGGTGGACAATGACTGTGATGGCTCCGTTGACGAAGGCCTGGGGACCACCTCTTGTGGTACCGGTGTTTGCGCCATGACCGTGGAGTTCTGCGTTGACGGGCAGATTCAGTCCTGTGACCCGGGTAACCCTGGAGACGAGATCTGTGACGGCATGGACAATGACTGTGATGGGGTCGCGGATGAGGATCTTGGCACCACTACTTGCGGGACTGGTGCCTGTGTGGCAACTGTCGAGAACTGCGTTAACGGCCACCCGCAAACTTGTGTTCCCGGCGCGCCGGGAGCCGAGATTTGCGATGGCATCGACAATGATTGCGACGGTGCGGTAGACGAAGAACTTGGTGCCACGACCTGCGGCATTGGGGCTTGTGTGGCCACTGTTGATAATTGTGTGGCCGGCGAAGTGCAGACCTGTGTGCCTGGCGCGGCCGGAGAGGAGACCTGCGACCTGGTTGATAACGACTGCGACGGTGCAGTGGACGAAGACCTGGGCACCACGACCTGTGGCGTTGGGGCTTGTGTTGCCACCGTTGACAATTGCGTAGCCGGCGAAGTGCAGACCTGTGTGCCTGGCGCGGCCGGAGATGAAACCTGTGACCTCGTCGACAATGACTGTGACGGTGCGGTGGATGAAGACCTGGGCACCACGATCTGTGGCGTTGGGGCTTGTGTTGCCACCGTTGACAATTGCGTAGCCGGCGAAGTGCAGACCTGTGTGCCTGGCACGGCCGGAGATGAAACTTGTGACCTCGTCGACAACGACTGTGACGGTGCGGTGGACGAGGACCTGGGCACCACGACCTGTGGTACTGGTGCCTGCACCGCGACGGTGGACAACTGCGTCGCTGGTGCGGTGCAGAGTTGTGTGCCTGGTGTGGCTTCAGGCGAAGTCTGTGACCTGGTTGACAACGACTGCGACGGTGCGGTGGACGAAGACCTGGGCACGACGAGTTGCGGCGTTGGCGCTTGCGAAGCGACGGTAGACAACTGTGTTGCCGGCGTAGTGCAGAGTTGTGTGCCCGGTGAGGCTTTGGACGAGGTCTGTGACCTGATTGATAACGACTGCGATGGCGCGGTTGATGAAGAATTGGGCACCACGACCTGCGGTGTTGGGGCGTGCGTAGCGACGGTAGACAACTGCGTTGACGGGGTGGTGCAAAGCTGTGTCCCCGGTGCTTCCGGAACCGAGATATGTGACCTGATTGACAACGACTGCGACGGTACCGTCGATGAGGACCTGGGCACCACCACTTGTGGCGTTGGCGCTTGCACAGCAACGGTGGATAACTGCATTGACGGTGAAGTGCAGGGTTGCGTCCCCGGTGCGCCGGTGGAGGAAGCGTGCGATCTGGTTGACAATGACTGCGACGGTGCTGTTGATGAGGATCTTGGTACGACTACTTGTGGACAGGGTGTCTGCCAGGCCACTGCGGAGAACTGCGTCGACGGACAGGTGCTGAGTTGCGTTCCCGGCGATTCCTTCGCCGAGGTCTGTGACAACCTCGACAACGACTGCGATGGTGTCGTGGATAATGATCTGGGGACCACAACTTGCGGCGTTGGTGCCTGCAAGGCGACGGTGAATAACTGTGTGGCCGGTGCGCCCCAGGTATGTCAGCCGGGTGCTCCCGGCGAGGAAGTCTGTGGTAATCTCGTGGACGAGGATTGCGACGGGATGCTCAACGAAGGCTGCGACAGTGGTGATGATTGTGAGTTGCCGGACGGCTGTGTGGGTCTCTCTGAGGCCTTTGCCCGCGGCTGGATCATGACAGATGTCAGCGGCTCATCCAATTCCAGCGTCGACATTTACAACTTCGGTTCGGCGCCGGTTTGCTTGGACGAATTCTTGCTGCTCCTGTCGGACCCGACCCAGTCTCTGTCCACCGACGTAGACACGGCTGACGGTCAGGCCATCGAAATCGCGCCGGGGGGCAAAGTGACGCTGCAATACGGTCCTTGGACCTTCCCCAACGGCAGTTATCAGGCGCAACTCAACCAGCCGCCTTGGTGGTGCGTCGAGGATGGCCAGTACACGACTGATGGCGCTGCCTTCGCGTTTTACGGCGAAGCGACGCCGGCGGCGATCGTTGCGCTCATCGCGGACGAGACGGACTTGGACAACGACGGTAAGGAGGACCACGTGGACTGGGCCGGCAGTCTCGGCACTCAGACCGTTTATAACATCTGGGCCTACCAGAGCAGCCACTCGATGTTGACGGCTGGTAAGGTTGCTCTGGCTGGTGACCCGGGAACTGTCAACGTGGTGTTGACTTCGCACAATATCGGTGCGTTGCCTGGTCTGGGCACCCTTGCCGATACCCTTCCCGAGGGTTACTCCGCCGGGAACTTCAGCGTTGAACCCGATGGCATGGCGGTGAATCCGGACGGTTCCACGACGCTGTTCTGGGGGATCGAGTTGGCGGGCTACGAGGACATGCCCGGCACCGACGGTTCGACGGTCTTTGACGTCACCGAAATCAGCTACGACCTCTATCCTGCTTTGGACGCCAATGGCGCCCGGTTGGAACTGCCCAAGGCGACTATGACCTTTGTCGATGGCGAAGCTGAGCAGGTCAATGTGTCGGCTTCCGTGTTTGCGATCAACGTCGATGTTGACGGGGATGGTTTCCCGGCCTGCGAGGATTGCATTGATTCAGACGCACTTTCCTTCCCGGGCGGCGTCGAGCGTTGTGATGGTCTTGATAACGACTGCGACGATGCGGTTGACGAAGACTTCAGCGATCTGGGCGATGGCTGCGACGACGGTATTGGCGAGTGCAACCGCGCGGGTGAAATGGTTTGTGCGGCCGATGGCCTCGGAACCGAGTGCAATGCAGTTCCCGGTGAGCCGGTGGACGAAGTATGCGACCTGCTTGACAATGACTGTGATGAACTTGTCGATGAAGAGTTGGGCTCCACCACCTGCGGCGTCGGTGCCTGTGTGGCTTCCGTCGAGAACTGCATCAATGGTGAAGTGCAGACCTGCGTTCCTGGTGATCCCACGGATGAACTTTGCGATCTGATTGACAACGACTGCGATGGTGAACTTGACGAGGATCTCGGGACCACGACTTGCGGCGTCGGTGAGTGCGAAGTGACGATTGATAACTGCGGCGATGGCAGTGCCGACCTGGTGGCCTTTGCTGCCGGTCTGCCGGCTCAGGTGCAGAAGATCGTCAGTCACCCGGGCACTGGCTTTGGTGCGCCGAGCTACTACGATGTGCAGATCCTCGGCCAGTCGATTCTGGCCGGCACCTACGACGCATATTGCGTGGATACGGATACCTACATTACTCCGGGGGCCACCTACACGGCCAACGTCTACTCCAGCTACGATGCGATTCCTGAAGGGCTCATGGAGTTCCCCGAGAATCTCGATCTGGTGAACTACATCATCAATCAGGGCTACGTTGGGACGCTGTCGCAGGGCGGCAGCGTGTTCACTTACGGCGATGTGCAGCGGGCCATCTGGACGCTCATCGATGATGGTCTGGTGACCAATGGTCTGGGTACCTGGAGCCAGGCTCGGGTGGACGAGATTCTGGCTGATGCGCTGGCCGAGGGCGAAGGCTTTGAGCCCGACTGTGACCAGTATATTGGTGTGATTCTCGATCCCATTGGCGACAACCAACTCACCATCGCACAGGTAACCATGGCGCTGGTGGCGGGCAGCTGCAATCCGAACCAGGAGTGTGTGCCCGGTGAACCGTCGGAGGAGATCTGCGACGGCCTGGATAATGACTGCGACGGCGAAGTTGATGAAGATCTGGGAACCACCACCTGCGGTATCGGTGCGTGTGAAGCGACTACCGACAACTGCGTGGGCGGGGTGGTGCAGAGCTGCGCCCCGGGTGCTCCGGCGGACGAGATCTGCGACTTGATTGACAATGATTGCGATGGCTCGGTCGATGAAGACCTGGGCATATCTTCCTGTGGTGTCGGGACCTGCCAGGCTTCGGTGGAGAACTGCATTGATGGGCAGGTGCAGAGCTGCGTAGCGGGCGATCCATCTGAAGAGCTTTGCGATGGTCTGGACAACGACTGTGACGGCGATGTCGACGAAGGGCTGGGCTCCACCACTTGTGGCGTCGGTTCCTGCGAAGCGACCGTTGAGAATTGTGTGGATGGTCAGGTGCAGACTTGCGTTCCTGGGGATCCCATCGAGGAACTCTGCGACTTTGCCGACAACGACTGTGATGGCCAGATTGACAACGACCTCGGCACTACCACGTGTGGTGTTGGCGAGTGCGAAGTGACGATTGAAAACTGTGGCGAAGGTAGTGCCGATCTGTTGGCATTCGCTGCCGGTCTGCCGACTCAGGTACAGAAGATCATCAGTCACCCGGGTACCGGTTTCGGTGCGCCGAGCTACTACGACGTGAAGATCCTCGGTGAGTCGATTCTGGCTGGCACTTATGATTCATATTGCGTGGACACGGATACCTACATTACGCCGGGGACCACTTACACGGCCAATGTCTACTCCAGCTACGACGCGATCCCGGATGGGCTCATGGAGTTCCCGGAGAACCTTGACCTGGTGAACTACATTTTGAATCAGGACTACGTGGGGACGCCGTCGCAAGATGGCAGCCTGTTCACCTACGGCGATGTTCAGCGGGCCATCTGGACGCTCATTGACGATGGGCTGGTAACCAATGGCCTCGGCGCTTGGAGCCAGGCCCGGGTGGACGAGATTCTGGCTGATGCACTGGCTGAAGGCGAGGGCTTTGAGCCGGATTGTGACCAGTACATTGGTGTGATTCTCGATCCCGTTGGCAACAATCAGCTGACCATCGCGCAGGTGACCATGGCGCTGATTCCGGGGAGTTGTGACCCGAATCAGGAATGCGTTCCGGGCGAACCGTCCGAAGAGATTTGCGACGGCCTGGACAATGACTGTGACGGCGAAATCGACGAGGGACTTGGTTCGACGACTTGTGGTGTTGGCGAGTGCGTCAATACGATTGAGAATTGTGTTGCTGGTCAGGTTCAGAGCTGTGACCCGTTCCTGGGCGCCGGCGATGAGACCTGCGACCTCCTCGACAACGATTGTGATGGCGAGATCGATGAGGAACTCGGTACCACGACGTGTGGTGTTGGCGAGTGCGAAGTGACCATCGACAACTGTGGCGATGGTGGTAGTGACCTGGTGGCGTTTGCTGCTGGCCTGCCGGCTCAGGTCCAGAAGATCATCAGTCATCCGGGCACTGGCTTTGGTGCGCCGAGCTACTACGACGTGAAGATCCTCGGTGAGTCGATTCTGGCAGGAACTTACGATGCTTACTGCGTGGACACGGATACTTACATCACTCCGGGGGCCACCTACACTGTTAATGTCTACTCCAGCTACGACGTGATTCCTGACGGACTCATGGAGTTCCCGGAGAATCTCGACCTGGTGAACTACATTTTGAACCAGGGTTATGTGGGGACACCGTCGCAGGGTGGCAGCGTGTTCACCTATGGCGACGTACAGCGGGCCATTTGGACGCTCATTGACGACGGCCTGCTGACCAACGGTCTGGGCGCGTGGAGTCAGGCTCGGGTAGATGAGATTCTGGCTGATGCGCTGGCTGAAGGCGAAGGTTTTGAGCCGGACTGCGACCAGTACATCGGTGTGATTCTCGATCCCGTTGGCAACAATCAGCTGACCATCGCGCAGGTGACCATGGCGCTGATTCCGGGGAGTTGTGACCCGAATCAGGAATGCGTTCCGGGCGAACCGTCCGAAGAGATTTGCGACGGCCTGGACAATGACTGTGACGGCGAAATCGACGAGGGACTTGGTTCGACGACTTGTGGTGTTGGCGAGTGCGTCAATACGATTGAGAATTGTGTTGCTGGTCAGGTTCAGAGCTGTGACCCGTTCCTGGGCGCCGGCGATGAGACCTGCGACCTCCTCGACAACGATTGTGATGGCGAGATCGATGAGGAACTCGGTACCACGACGTGTGGTGTTGGCGAGTGCGAAGTGACCATCGACAACTGTGGCGATGGTGGTAGTGACCTGGTGGCGTTTGCTGCTGGCCTGCCGGCTCAGGTCCAGAAGATCATCAGTCATCCGGGCACTGGCTTTGGTGCGCCGAGCTACTACGACGTGAAGATCCTCGGTGAGTCGATTCTGGCAGGAACTTACGATGCTTACTGCGTGGACACGGATACTTACATCACTCCGGGGGCCACCTACACTGTTAATGTCTACTCCAGCTACGACGTGATTCCTGACGGACTCATGGAGTTCCCGGAGAATCTCGACCTGGTGAACTACATTTTGAACCAGGGTTATGTGGGGACACCGTCGCAGGGTGGCAGCGTGTTCACCTATGGCGACGTACAGCGGGCCATTTGGACGCTCATTGACGACGGCCTGCTGACCAACGGTCTGGGCGCGTGGAGTCAGGCTCGGGTAGATGAGATTCTGGCTGATGCGCTGGCTGAAGGCGAAGGTTTTGAGCCGGACTGCGACCAGTACATCGGTGTGATTCTCGATCCCGTGGGCAACAATCAGTTGACCATCGCTCAGGTAACCATGGCGCTGGTGCCGGGTAGCTGCAATCCGAACCAGGAGTGCGTGCCGGGTACGCCAACGGACGAAATCTGCGATGGCCTGGACAACGACTGTGATGGTGAGATCGACGAAGACCTGGGCACTGCCTCTTGCGGTATCGGGGCTTGTACTGCAACTGTTGACTACTGCGTTGACGGTGTGGTGCAGACTTGTATTCCAGGTAACCCTGTTGACGAAGCCTGCGACCTCGCTGACAACGACTGCGATGGTCAGGTGGACGAGGGTCTTGGCACCACCACTTGCGGCGTTGGCGAATGCGAGAACACGGTGGACTACTGCGTAGATGGTCAGGTGCAGAGCTGCGTGCCTGGTGATGCAGCCACCGAGATTTGCGATGCTCAGGACAATGACTGCGATGGCAGCATCGACGAAGGCTTCAACCTCGGCGAGAGTTGCTCCACCGGTGGTTGCGGTGGCGAGAACCTGGAGGTCTGGGCCGTCAGTGACGAGGATGAACCACTCATCGTCGCTACTGCCGATGCGGTACTCACCGGATCGACGCTGGCCTGCAACTTTGAGCACAGCTATGACGGCATGGCAGAGTACAAGGAGTTCTTCATTGATACCGTGCTGACCATCAACGACGACTTCGCCCCCAGCCTGCTTTACGCCTATGGTGCTTACGACGGGGCGGACTGGACCGGAATGGACGACACGTTGGATGACATGGTGGCCGACGGTGACGTAGGGTCCTATGACATGTGGGACGTTTCGGCGGGTACGCCACTGGATCTCCAGCCTGGCGATCTTGACGGCGTGGACGTTGTTATCCTCGACGCTGCACCGGACACTGCGGCCAACCACTTCGTCGTAACCGACGGCAGCAAGCAGGTCCTCAGGGACTTCCAGGATGGCGGTGGCAAGCTTATCGTGTCGGCCTACATCTTCGTTTATTGGAAGAACTACACGAGCTATGGGTACGAACTCCAGAATGAAGACATGGCTGACCTGGTTGGCAACGTGTTGCCGGATATCACAAAGGCGGCGTGGCCGACGGCCACTACCTTGGAGGCATCGCCGCATGGTGCTGGCGAGACTTTGGTGACCCTCATCGGGGCAGAGCCGTGGCACAAGAAACCGGCCGATCCATTCTTCCATGAGTTCTGGGTACTGGACGCTTCGCCAGTCGTCTCTGCCTGCTACTCGGAGGGCGAGTATGTCTGTGCCGCCGATGGCACGGCCGAGTGCAATGCGGAAGTGATTCTGCCCGGGGAGGAACTCTGTGGGGACAAGATAGACAACGACTGTGACTGTGAAGCCGACGAAGGCTTCGACAATGTCGGCAACGCCTGCAGCGCGGGTGTTGGAGCTTGCCTGGTTGCGGGAGAAATCGTCTGCTCCGCCGATGGGCTCGGGGAAGTTTGCGGTGCCGTGGCGGGGGAACCCACCGATGAAATCTGTGACGGCATTGACAACGATTGTGATGGCAGCGTGGACGAGGGTCTCGGCACCACAACCTGTGGTGTCGGTACTTGTTTGGTCACAATCGAGAGCTGTGTGGCGGGTGTTCCCCAGGTCTGCCAGCCGGGCGCGCCCACCGACGAGGTCTGTGACGGTGCTGACAACGACTGTGATGGCTCTACTGATGAAGACCTGGGCACGACAACGTGCGGGGTTGGCGCCTGTCAGGCGACCGTTGAATACTGCGTTGGTGGGCAGGTATCGGTGTGCACTCCAGGTGATCCTTCCGGCGAAGTCTGCGATCTGGTGGACAATGACTGTGACGGCTCCACTGATGAAGGTCTGGGTGTAACGACCTGCGGTCAGGGGGTCTGTCAGGTGACGGTAGTGAACTGCGTTGCCGGTGAACTGCAGAGCTGCGAGGCGGCAACGCCTTCCAGCGAGCTCTGTGATGGCCTGGACAACGATTGCGATGGCCTCGAAGACGAGGGTCTGGGGACTTCGACTTGCGGCGCTGGTGCTTGCAAGGTGACGGTCCAGAACTGTGTGAACGGTGCCTGGCAGGTCTGTACAGCGGGCACTCCCGGCACCGAGGTTTGCGATGGCATCGACAATGATTGTGACGGCGTTGTAGACGAAGGCCTGGGTACCCTCTCGTGCGGCGCAGGCGCCTGTGAGAACTCGGTTCAGGCCTGTGTCAATGGTCAGACGCAGCAGTGTACCCCGGGGACTCCGGGGGCCGAGCTCTGCGGTGACCTTACGGACAATGACTGTGACGGTTCCATCGACGAGGGATGTGATGCCAATGACGACTGCGAGCTGCCTGCTGGCTGCGTCAGTCTGGCTGAAGCCTTTGCCCGGGACTGGATTGCCATTGACACCCCGTCCTACGACTCCTCGGCCGTGACTATCCACAATCTGGGTCCGGTGGAGGTCTGTCTTGACGAGCACCTGCTCTTCATCTCTGACCCGACTCAGTCCATGACAAATGGCACCAAGAAGGCCAACGGTCAGGCAATGAAGATTGCCGCCGGCGGGAAGATCAACCTGCAGTACGGTCCCTGGACCTTCCCCAACGGGTACTACCAGCCCTATCTCAACCACCCGTCCTGGTGGTGCGTCGAGTACGGTCAGCTCTCAACTAAGAATACGCTCTTCGGCTACTACGGGGAGCAGGCACCGGAGATGGTCCAGTATTACCTCGACAACAAGACCGATACGGACGGTGACGGCAAAGAGGACCATGTGGATTGGGGTGGCAGCTATGGCACCAAGACTCTCTACAACATCTGGGGTTACCAGAATAGCCATGGGGTGCTTACAGCTGGAAAGGTTGCTGGCGCAGCTGGTCCGGGCACAATTGCCGTGGCCCTTACCAGTCACAACCTCGGTGCCTTCTCGGCCCAGGGAGTGTTGGTTGACACCATTCCTGCCGGCTACTGGGTAGAGAATTTCAGCCTCGACCCCGATGGTTGGGTCGACAACAATGACGGGACCGTAACTGTCTTCTGGAATATCGACCTTGAGGGCTACGAAGACAAGGCGGGCTGGAATGACACCACCGTCTTTGATGTCATTGAGATCTCCTACGATCTGCATGCTGATTGGGACGAAGATGGCAAGCGCATCGAGTTGCCCAGGGCGCAAATCAACTTTAATGATGGGCAGCACGAGCGTACCAGCAAGTCTGCGCTGGTCATCGCTATCAATGTCGATGTGGATGGTGATGGGTTTGGCGGTTGCCAGGATTGCGACAATGGTGACCAGGATGTCTACCCCGGCGCAGATGAAGTCTGTGACGGCGCTGACAATGACTGCGACGGCAACGTTGACGAAGGTTGCCCGGTTTGTGGGAATGGCATCATCGAGGATGGCGAAATCTGCGATGACGGTGACGAAAACGACGACGTCATGTATGCCTGCCAGACCGACTGTACCCTGAGCATTATGTGGCCCACTTCGGGCCAGACCACAATCGCCTACGAGGATCTGCCACAGTACGGCGGCAACGACTGGGACTACAATGACTGGATTATTGAGCTCGAGGTGGAGTACATCTTCAACGCCGACGGTGTGAAGCAGATACGCTTCTACGCAGATCCCTGGGCCCGTGGCGCGGCCTATCATCACAGCCAGGGTATTGCCATTGCCATGGGCACCTACACTTCCACCGGGACCTATCAGGTGAAACATTACAACACCGCCTGGGAGAAGACCGGGGAGGATGCGGAGGTGACTTTTGGTGCTGCTGAGGACATCGCCATTACCATGTTTGCCGATACCTGGGAGACCTTACCGCCAAACTCGGTGAATGGTGACACGGGAGTCTGGAGCTTCGATGCCAACACTGAGATCGGCTATGGCACGGTGCTGGGTCCGAAGGTGGGCGTGGAGTTCCATTTCGACACCGCGCTGCCCATGGAACCGGCCCAGTTGCTGAATACCGCCCCTGGGACGCACTGCGAGAACATGCCCTACGACCTCTATCTGCTGGTGAACAACACGGGGGAGTACATCGCCAACGGCGATACTCGCATGCTGTGCGTGCCGGATTACTGGGATTGGCCGTCTGAGAAGCAGTCGATCTGGAATGTCTACGACGGCATTACGCCTGCCAATGGCGGCCCGATCTTCGATGACGGCTGGTACCTTGCCGCTCCCATCGGTTCCACTTGGTACGCCGGTCAGTAGCTCCCCTCTTCAAGCGAAACATGATTCTGATCTGAGGCCTGTGTGCTGGTTGTGGCCAGTGCTCTGACTGGCGACGATCGCAGGTGATGCCCGCGGCGATCACAGAAACCAGGGCTGTCTGCCAATATTAGTGTCCGCGCTCGTCGGAGCTTGATTGGTGGCCGTTTTCGGCATTCCTCAACTGGAAAAAGCAGGAGCTACGGAGCCGTGCCAGCCTTCGGTGCAAACCTGGGTTGAACTTCAGATGTCTAGCTCTGGGTGTGACATGATGGCACTTTGGTGGCGATGGTGCACATGGTGGCGATGGCCTGTCTGGAGCCTGCTTTGAACCTGTTTTGTGAACCGTCTGTCGTGGTGCAAAGTGTTGCGGCTGTTGGTTCTATGGGAATTGGTGGCGTAGCGTTGAGCGCCAGTGTCTGGTACCTGCGACGAGAATTTCTGTTCATGGAGGCGTGCAAAAGCGGTGTGCTTCATTGTTCATGACAGCCGGTCAATATAGGCTAGGCCTTGTGAAAACTGACTGAACGCGTGGTGTGACGATGGGTCACACCATTTTTGGGGGGTAACAAATGAATAGTCTAGTGGATTGTAGGGGCTGTTTTAGGTGGACGTTGTTGGTTCTGCTGCTGTTGGTGGCATCGCCAGTCTATGCGTTGGGGATTCAGGTAAACCGGTCGCCGGTACCGCCCGACTGCGTGATTAACGACGGGACCGATACCGAGCTCTTCGACTGGGAAGTGCATTTTGACACTTTCCCGGACCACTATGTCGAGATCTTGCTCGATCCTGACGGCGACCTGATCTACTGCGCCTACCATGACTTGATCGGTTG
>CALGBT010000884.1 GCA_937884235.1 uncultured Pseudomonadota bacterium | reverse complement strand
TCGCCCTTGATCTCGACCTTGACTTTGTCGGGAATTGGGATTGGTGCCTTTCCGATTCTGGACATGTCGCTACCTCCTTAATAAACCGTGCAGAGGATCTCACCACCGACACGTGCCCTGCGGGCAGCCTTGTCCGTGATGATTCCCTTGGAGGTGGAAACAATGGCCACTCCAAGGCCCCCAAGAATGTGCGGGAGCTCGTCTGCACCGGCATATGATCGCCGACCCGGTCGAGAGTAACGCTCAATCTTCTCAATTACGGGAATGCGGTTGTCATCGTACTTCAGATCGACGCGAATAATTCCCTGCTTACGGTCATCCAGCAACATGAAGTCTTCAACAAAGCCCTCTTCCTTGAGGATCTTGCTGATGGCAACCTTGCACTTGGATGCAGGAATCTCAACAGCTGCGTGACCTGCCTGCAGCGCGTTGCGGATGCGCGTCAGGTAATCGGCAATGGGGTCAGTCATACTCATATCAGTACCTTTTTCCTACCAGCTCGCCTTACGGACGCCGGGAAGTTCGCCTTGTAATGCCAGTCCTCTAAAGCAGATACGACACATGTCGAACTTCCGCATGTAGGCTCGAGGCCGACCGCAGATGCGACAACGGTTGCGCTTGCGTACCTTGAACTTGGGCATCTTGTCAATCTTGACCAGAAAACACGTCTTCGCCACGGTAATCCCCCTTACTTGCGGAACGGCATCCCCAGGTGAGCGAGGAAGCTACGCGCCTCATCGTCAGTCCTGGCGGTGGTTACGATGCTGATATTAAGCCCCTTGATCTTCTCCACCTTATCATAGTCGATCTCGGGGAAAACAATCTGCTCCTTGAGCCCCAGGGTATAATTCCCAGCGCCGTCAAAGCCCTTGGGATTGACACCACGGAAGTCACGCACGCGGGGCAGGGCCAGGTTCAACAACCGGTCCAGGAACTCCCACATCTGTGCACGTCGCAGGGTGACGCTGATGCCAATGGGCATGCCCTGGCGCAGCTTGAAGGTCGAAATGGATTTCTTGGCCCGGTTGACAATGGGGCGCTGGCCGGTGATCTGGGCAAGCTCCCGAGCACAAGTCTCAATCAATTTCGGATTCTGGATGGCTTCACCCAGGCCCATGTTCACCGTCACCTTCGTCAGGCGAGGCACTTCCATGGGGTTCGTATACCCGAACTCCTTCTTGAGTTCAGGAACGATTTCGTTGTCGTACTTCTCTTTCAGCCGCGGTGCCATTGCTTTCTCCACTAATCGAGCGCTTCGTTGTGCTTGTGCGAGTAACGAATCTTCGTCTTCTTGTCGCCACGCTCAACGATCTTGTAATTCACCCGTACGGGCCGACCTAGTTTCGAGCTGACCAACATCACATTCGAGATGTGGATAGGGGCTTCCTTATCAACAATTCCGCCCCTGGGGTCCTTCTCGGTAGGCTTCGAGTGCTTCTTCGCGATATTGAGCTTCTCGACGAGGACACGCTGGCCCTTATCGACGACGCGCAACACCTTCCCACGCTTCCCGTTGTCTTTGCCCGCCACGACCATTACTTCGTCGCCTTTCTTAATCTTCATGGGTCCGCCTCCTTACAGCACTTCGGGTGCCAACGACGTGATGCGCGTCAGCTTCCGGGCCCGCAACTCACGGGCAACCGGTCCAAAGATTCTCGTGCCGATGGGTTCATCCTGGGCATTAAGCAACACCACGGCATTGTCATCAAACTTGATGTAGGTGCCGTCCGGCCGCCGCGTATTATGGGCAACCCGCACAACTACACCCTTATGAATGTCACCCTTCTTCACTTTCGACTTGGGCAACGCTTCCTTCACGCTCACCACAACAACATCTCCCAGCGTTGCGTATCGGCGCCGGCTGCCGCCGAGGACCTTGATACACTGGAGCCGCTTGGCACCGGAATTGTCAGCCGATTCAAGTATTGTCTGCATCTGAATCATGGCATCCTCCTCATCCTCTCAAGGTCTTAGACAGCTTTCTTCAAAATTTCCCGCAGCCGCCAGCGCTTATTGCGGGAAAGCGGGCGCCCTTCAACGATCAGCACCGTATCGCCAACATTGCATTCGTTGCGTTCGTCATGGGCCATGAGCACTTTCTTGCGCGTCACGATTTTCTTGTAAGTGGGGTGCCGAAAGCGTCTGGTCATCTCTACGCGCACGGTCTTATCCATTGCGTTGCCGATCACGACCCCTTGCAGGGTCCGATTGGTACCTCTAGTCTTCTCGGTCATCTTCTGCACCCCTAGCCTTCATCCGAATTGATTACTGCGGCCTGCTGCCGCATCGCGAACTCAGTCAGAACCCGAGCCAGATCCTTGCGCAAGCGCTTCACCTGGGCAGTGTCGGCGAGTTCTCCAGTATACTTCTTGAACCGCGTCCGATGCAGCTCTTCACGCAGGTTCTGTTCCTTGAGCTCCAATTCCTGAGCTGTCAAATTTCGAATTTCCGATGCCTTCATGATACCACCATGCCTCGCTTGATGATCTTCGTCGTCACCGGCAGCTTGTGGGCCGCACGGGTCAAGGCCTCAACGGCCAACTCCTCACTGACATCAGCCACTTCGTACATCATCCTGCCCCGGCTCACGTTGCAAACCCACATCTCCGGGCTGCCCTTACCTTTACCCATCCGGACTTCGGCAGGCTTCTTGGTCAGGGGCTTGTCCGGGAACATGCGGATCCACATCCGGCCGTACTTACGAATCTTCCTGGTGATGGCGATACGAGCGGCCTCAATCTGCCGGGCCGTAACCCACCCCTCACTCGTCGCAATGAGCCCGTAGTCGCCAAACGAAACATCGTTCCCGCGACCTGCTTGCCCCTTGCGGCGTCCCTTCTGCACCTTGCGGTGTTTTACTCTTTTTGGTGCCAGCATAATTGGTCTCCGTTACCTCTACAGAATCTCGCCCTTGTATATCCAGCACTTGACCCCGATGATGCCGTACGTCGTTCGAGCCACGGTATACCCGTAGTCGATGTCGGCCCGCAGGGTGTGCAGGGGTACGCGACCTTCACGATACCATTCCCGGCGTGCCATTTCGGCACCACCAAGACGGCCGGCGCACCGGACCTTGACGCCATGGGCACCAGACTTCAGCGCCGTACCCACAGCCTTCTTCATAACTCTTCTAAAGGAAGCTCTACGCACCAGCTGCGCCGCGATATTCTCGGCCACCAGCTGAGCGTCCAGTTCCGCCTTGCGGACCTCCTGGATATTCAAGAAGACTTCACCCTCGGTGAGCTTCTGAATCTTCGCCCGAACCTGGTCAGCTCGCTGCCCCTTCTTGCCAATGACAATGCCTGGACGAGCAGTGAAAACATTAATCTTCACTCGCGTCGAAGCCCGCTCAATGTGTACCCGAGAGATCCCCGCGTCAAAAAGCTCCTTCTTCACAAGCTTCTTGATCTTCAGATCTTCGTGCAGCCACTTACCGTAGTTCTTCTCTTCGAACCACTTGGAGTTCCAATCCTTGTAAATACCGATGCGAAATCCAATGGGATGAACTTTTTGACCCACGTGGTCCTCCTTATCGCTCTGCGACGATGACGTTCAGATGAGTCGTGAACTTGGTGATGCGCGTGGCGCGACCCATGGCCCGAGGAATCCAGCGCTTCCACACTGGCCCCTGGTCCGCCCAGATATCCTTGACGAACACCACATCCAGGTCCACATCTTCCCCTTCACGCAGAACTTTCAAATTGGCCACCGCCGAATCGATCACTTTCTTCCAGTGATCCGCCGACTTCCGGGGCACAATGGCGAGCATCTCGTACACCTCGGTCACGCCCCGACCACGAATCTCGTTGGCCATGGCGCGTGCCTTGATGGGGGTGATCCTCGCATATTTCCAGTTAGCTCTAGCTTCCATGATGCCTACCTCTTCCCTTTGCCACCCGCGTGGCCGTGGAACGTACGAGTGGGTGCGAACTCACCGAGCTTGTGGCCGACCATGTTCTCAGTGACGAACACGGGCACGAACTTCTTGCCGTTGTGCACGGTGATGGTCAAGCCTACCATCTCGGGCAGGACCGTGGACCGACGGGACCACGTCTTGATCACTCTCTTGCTACTCGATTTCTGGGCCTCAACGACCTTCTTCAACAGATGGCCATCAATAAAGGGGCCTTTTTTCAGCGACCTGGGCACGATGTATCCTCCTACTTCGTTCTGCGCGAAACGATGAACTTAGTCGACGGCTTCTTCCGGTTTCGTGTCTTCTTTCCCTTGGTCGGCACGCCCCACGGGGTACACGGGTGACGGCCACCAGACGACTTGCCTTCGCCACCACCCATGGGGTGATCGACGGGATTCATCGCCACGCCGCGGGTATGCGGCCGACGGCCAAGCCAGCGACTGCGACCAGCCTTGCCGATGGAAATGCCGGAATGCTCCACGTTACTAACCTGACCCACAGTGGCCTTGCAAGTCGCCAAAATACGGCGCAACTCGCCAGAGGGCAGCCGCACCAGGACGTACTTGCCTTCCTTGGCCATCAACTGAGCAGAGGCCCCTGCCGCGCGCACCAATTGGCCACCGGCACCAGGCTTCAACTCGATATTGTGAAGCACAGTCCCCTGGGGCATGTACTTCATGGGCATGCAGTTGCCAGGCTTGATGTCCGCCTTGTTGCTGACCACCACCGTGTCCGAGACCTTCAGACCAACAGGAGCGAGAATATACCGCTTCTCGCCATCGGTGTAGTTCAGCAGCGCAATGCGCGCCGAGCGGTTGGGATCGTATTCAATGGTCGCAACGCGAGCGATAACGCCCATCTTGTCACGCTTGAAATCGATCATGCGATAGAGGCGCTTGTGTCCGCCACCCCGGTGATGGGCGGTGATGCGGCCGTATGAGTTGCGGCCAGCCTTATGGGGCAGTGGCTTACACAGGCTCTTCTCCGGCTTGTCAGTGGTGACGTCGGCAAAGTCCGACACCATCATGAACCGAACGCCCGGAGAAGTAGGTCTAAATTTCTTGATTCCCATGTTCTATCTCCCTACGTCCTAGACACCCTCGAAGAGGTTAATGGTCTGCCCTTCTTTCAGAGTCACAAAGGCCTTCTTCCAGTTGCGCTTCTTACCAAAGGTCTTGCCCACCCGCTTGACCTTGCCGCGCACCACTACTGTGCGTACCTCGGCAACTTCCACGCTGAAGAGCTTCTCGATGGCACTGCGCACTTCGAACTTATTGGCACCTCTGTGCACCTCGAAGGTGAAGACGTTGTCATCTTCGCGCTGCCAGTCGGCCTTCTCGCTGATGATCGGCCGCAGGACTACGTCATATACGCTTTTCATCCCTTCAACCTCCCCTCGATCGCAGCGACCGCCTGGGTGGTCAGCACGAGCTTGTCATGTTTCAGGATGTCGAACACGTTGAGACCCTCGACCTGCAGCACCTTGACGTTCTTGATATTGCGGCCCGAAAGGTAGAACTCCCGGTTGGCATGATCAACAACGAGGACATTGTCGAGGCTGAAGGCACCCAGGAAACTGGTTACCAGTTTGGTCTTGATTTCCGGCAGCTCAAGCTTGTCGATGACAATCAAGCCACCCTCAGCGTTGCGCCGCGAAAGCGCCGAAATCAGCGCCTGCTTCTTGACCTTTTTGGGCAGGGTGTACGAGAAGTCCCGGGGCTTGGGACCAAAACAAGTGCCGCCACCACGCAGGGTGGGGGACTTGATGCTACCCCGGCGAGCACGTCCGGTACCTTTCTGCTTGAACAACTTGCGGGTCGAGCCGCTGATCTCGCCACGGGTCTTGGTGCTGGCGTTGCCGCCGCGCCGACTGGCCTGCTGCCACTTAACCACCTCCCAAAAGAGGTGCTCACGGACTTCAGCGCCAAAGACCTCGTCTGCAAGCTCGAGCTCGCCGACCTTCTTCTTCTTAATGTTATAGACGTCTATGGTGGCCATCTTACTGCTCCTTACGATTTGATTTCCACGTCCACGCCAGCCGAAAGATCGAGCTTCATGAGCGCATCCAGCGTCTGCTGGGTCGGCTCAACGATGTCCAGGAGGCGCTTATGCGTCCGGACCTCAAACTGCTCCCGACTCTTCTTGTCAACGTGGGGGGAACGCAACACGGTAAAACGGTTGATGCGCGTGGGCAGCGGCACCGGGCCGGCCAACTTTGCACCCGTCTTGCGGACGATGTCCACGATCTCTGCCACCGACTGGTCCAGTACTTTGTAGTCGTAGGCCTTCAGTCTGATCCTGATCTTGTCCATAACGGCTCCTACTTACGTGTCTCGCCGGGGCACTAAGGGCATTGCCCTTGCCGCTCCCACCAGGGTGCGGCGTCATCCCCTCAACAACTTTTCAAACCAGACCCCAAAGGCCCGGGTAAAATCACTACCAACGGTAATGCGCAAAGGCCTTGTTGGCCTCAGCCATACGGTGCGTATCGTCACGCTTCTTGACGGTGGCACCACGACCGGCCGCAGCATCAACCAACTCATTGGCCAGCTTGTCAGTCATATTCTTCTCGCCCCGCGCCCGGGAGGCAGCCAGCAACCAGCGCATGGCCAGCGCCTGGGCACGCCCGGGACGAACTTCAATTGGCACCTGATAGGTCGCACCACCGACGCGGCGAGACTTCACTTCAAGGTGCGGGCGAGCGTTGTTCATGGCCTGCTTGAAAGTCGCCAGCGGGTCCTGCTTCGTCATCGCCTCAATGCGCTCCATGGCCTGATAAAAGATCCGCTCGGAAACGGACCGCTTGCCATCGCGCATCAGCTTGCTCATGAACTTCGCCACAATCAGGTCCCCGTACTTCGGATCCGGATCGACTTTTCTCGGTTCTACTCGTCGTCTGCGCATCTAGTTCCCCTTCTTGACGAAGATCATTTTGCCTTTTCAGTACCGTACTTGGAGCGACTCTTCTTGCGATCGGCAACACCCACTGAATCAAGCTGCCCACGCACGATATGGTAACGCACACCAGGCAAGTCCTTGACACGGCCACCACGAATCAACACCAGGGAGTGCTCCTGCAAATTGTGCCCCTCGCCCGGAATGTATGCCGTCACTTCGATGCCGTTGGTAAGCCGCACACGGGCGACTTTCCGCAACGCCGAATTGGGTTTCTTGGGCGTGGTGGTGTAAACGCGGGTGCAGACGCCACGCTTCTGCGGGCAGCTCTGCAGAGCCGGTGTCTTGGTCTTGTTAAGGGCCTTCTTCCGCCCCTTCTTCACCAGCTGATTGATCGTCGGCATTACTACCTCTCTTTCATGGGCCTAACACCTCAGGCCACTTCGCAAGGGCCGCAGTATAGACATACGCGATGTGGTGTCAAGAGAAACTTACAGGCTGTCCGGAAGTTTCTTCTGCGACGGCCCTCCGCCCGTTACCACCCCGGGACGGATGACCGGTAAATTACCTACTCTTCAGCGTCACCAGCAACAATATTCATGCGCAGATTACGGTAAACTGGGAATCCGGTTCCTGCAGGCACCAAACGGCCCATGACCACATTTTCCTTGAGGCCACGTAGCCAGTCAACCTTACCTTCAACCGCCGCCTCAGCGAGGACCTTGGTGGTTTCCTGGAAGGACGATGCCGAAAGGAACGAGTTGGTGGACAATGACGCCTTGGTCACACCCAGCAATACCGGTTCACCGGTGGCCGGGCGGAGCCCCTGACGGATGACCCGCTCGTTCTCATCTTCGAAGATCCACTTCTCAACCTGCTCTTCAGTCAGGAAGCGGGTGTCGCCAGGATTGGAGATCCTAATCCAGCGCAACATCTGACGCACGATCACCTCGATATGCTTGTCATGGATACGCACACCCTGGAGGCGATAAACCTGCTGAACTTCGTCCACCAGGTACTTCGACAGCTCCTTCTCACCCAGAACACGCAGAATATCGTGGGGGTCGGAGGCTCCGTCCATGAGCGCTTCGCCAGCCTTGACGTAGTCACCTTCGTGGACCACGACGTACTTACCCTTGGGCACGTTGTACTCTTTCTTCTGGCCCAGAGCCGGAGTGATAATGATCTTGCGCTTGCCCTTGGTACCCTTGGCAAAAGAGACTCGACCATCAATCTCGGAAATCTCAGATCGTTCCTTGGGGCGGCGAGCTTCAAATAGCTCCTCGACCCGAGGCAAACCACCGGTGATGTCCTTGGACTTCGTCGTCTCTCGAGGAATCTTCGCCAACTCGTCACCGGCCTGCACTTCCTGCCCTTCCGTTACCACGATATTCGCACCGACGGGCATATTGTGCCGCGCCGCCACTGCCGTCCCCGGAATCTTCACCGTCTTGCCACCCTTTCCTTCCTTGATGGTGATGCGCGGGCGCAACTCCGGGTCACGGGGCTCGATGACGACCTTACGGGTCAGACCGGTGACTTCGTCCAACTGCTCCGTCATGGTGACACCTTCAACCATGTCTCCGAACTTGACTACACCGGGCACCTCTGCAAGGAACGGGAAGGACCAGGGATCCCATTTTGCGAGAATGGCACCAGCCGCCACTTCCTGCCCTTCCACCACGTGGAGCTGGGCACCATAGATGACATCCAGGGTCTCTCGGACGCGGCCACTTTCATCCTTCATGACCAACTTGCCCTTACGGCTCATAACAACCGTCGTGCCATCAGAGCGAGTGATCACCTGCATCTCTTCATCGAAGGTAACAATACCACCAGAACGCGAGTCCAACTGACTCTGCTCACTCGAACCGGAGGCCGCACCGCCAATGTGGAAGGTCCGCATGGTAAGCTGAGTACCAGGCTCGCCGATGGACTGCGCAGCAATGACACCGATGGCCTCGCCAACGTTGACGATCTTGCCTCGGGCCAGGTCACGACCGTAGCAGAGCGCACAGAGCCCGCCCTTGGTGCGACAGGTCAGGGCTGAGCGGATCTTTACGCGCTCGATACCAGCTTCATCAACCAGCTCGATCTCCGCCTCATCGATGGAACCGTTGTAGGGAACGATGACGTTGCCCGAACCTTGCTCATCGACAATGTCTTCAAGGGCAACACGACCAAGAATACGATCGCGCAAGGGCTGGACCACCTCACCGCCCTCCACCAGCGGACGAACTTCGATGCCCTCCAGGGTGCCACAGTCATATTCCTTAATGGTAACATCCTGGGCCACGTCCACGAGACGACGGGTAAGATACCCGGAGTTGGCCGTCTTGAGGGCCGTGTCAGCCAGACCCTTGCGGGCACCGTGGGTCGAGATGAAGTACTGCAGAACGGTCAGACCTTCACGGAAATTGGCGGTAATGGGCGTTTCGATAATCTCGCCCGACGGCTTGGCCATGAGACCACGAATGCCAGCGAGCTGACGCATCTGCGTCTGCGAACCACGAGCACCGGAGTCAGCCATGATGTAAATGCTGTTGAAGCTGGTAGTGGAGCGCACTTCACCATCGTCTCCACGGAAAGCCTCTTCACCAACGTCCTTCATCATGGCTTCCGCAATCAGGTCCGTGGTTTTGGACCAGATGTCGACGATCTTGTTGTAGCGCTCACCGTCAGTAATAAGACCTTCACTGTACTCGTCGTAGACCTCGGCAACATGGCCCTGCGCCGTCTTGACCATGGCCACCTTGCCTTCAGGAATCTTCATGTCGTCAATGCAGACCGAGATACCGGCAATGGTCGAGTATGTGTAACCGTAAGTACGCAGACTGTCGGCCAACAGCACCGTGTCCTTGGAACCGGCGTACCGGAAGGCAAAGTCCAGGAGCTTGCCCAGCGTCTTCTTGTCAAGCTGGCGGTTGTATTCGTCAAAGGGAATGGATGCCGGTACGATTTCCGATAGCAGAATACGGCCCGTGGTCGTCTGCACGATCTCGTTGGCCCCATCCACGCCCACGGGCATCCGCACGAAGATCTTGGCCTGCAGATCCAGTTCACCGGAGTCATAGGCCATACGAACTTCCGGGGGCCCGAAGAAACGCTTGTCCTCGCCCATGGCGAAGGGGCGCTCGCGGGTCATCCAATAGAGGCCCAGAACGATGTCCTGGGTGGGCACGATAACCGGCTGACCGTTGGCCGGTGAAAGCACGTTATTGGTGGAGAGAATGAGCACGCGGGACTCCAACTGCGCTTCCAGCGAGAGCGGGACGTGCACAGCCATCTGGTCACCGTCAAAGTCAGCGTTGTAAGGAACGCAAACCAACGGGTGAATCTGCAGCGCCTTGCCTTCGATGAGAACAGGCTCAAATGCCTGGACACCCAGGCGGTGCAAAGTGGGGGCACGGTTGAGGAGGACCGGGTGCTCCCGGGTAACGTCTTCCAGGATGTCCCAGATCTCCGGTTCCTGTCGCTCAACCTTCTTCTTGGCAGCCTTAATGGTATTGGCGTAGCCACGCTCTTCAAGCTGGTTGTAAACAAACGGTTTGAAGAGTTCCAAGGCCATGGTCTTGGGCAGGCCACACTGGTGCAGCTTGAGCTCCGGCCCGACGACGATGACAGAACGACCAGAGTAATCCACGCGCTTGCCCAACAGGTTCTGCCGAAAACGTCCCTGCTTACCCTTGATCATGTCAGAAAGGGACTTCAACTGCCGACGGGAGGGCCCGGCAGTCATCACCTTGGAACCTTCCTTCTGGCTGTTGTCAAAGAGCGCGTCCACCGCCTCCTGAAGCATCCGCTTTTCGTTACGGATGATGATGTCAGGGGCGTTGAGCTCAAGCAGTCGCTTCAAGCGATTGTTCCGAGTGATAACCCGGCGGTAGAGGTCGTTCAGGTCCGAAGTAGCAAAGCGGCCACCATCCAGCGGCACCAACGGCCGCAGATCCGGGGGGAGCACCGGGAGACGGGTTAAAATCATCCACTCAGGCTTATTGCCAGAGTCCTTGAAGGCCTCCACCACGCGCAACCGCTTGGCGATCTTCTTCTGCTTGGGAAGATGGCCCACAGCAGCCTCCAACTCTTCCCGCAGAGAGATGGACAGATCCTCAAGGTCGATCTCCTGGAGAAGGTTGCGTACCGACTCAGCCCCCATGCCGGCGATGAAGGAATCCTCGCCATATTCATCAAGGAGCTCTTCGTACTCTTCCTCAGTCAGGATCTGCTTCTTCTTGAGTCCGATGGCCGGATCGCCAGGGTCCACAACAATGTACGAGACGCAGGAAAGCACCCGCTGCAGGTCCTTGGTCGTAATATCCAACAAGGTCCCGATCCGAGAGGGCAACGAAGGCAAGTTCCGCATAAACCAGATGTGGGCTACCGGTGCTGCCAGTTCGATATGGCCCATCCGGTCGCGACGCACCTTGGAAGAGATGACTTCCACGCCACACTTCTCGCAGGTGATCCCACGGTGCTTCATACGCTTGTACTTGCCGCAGTTGCACTCATAGTCCTTGACCGGGCCAAAAATGCGGGCGCAGAAGAGCCCGTCCCGCTCCGGCTTGAAGGTCCGATAGTTGATGGTCTCGGGCTTCTTGACCTCACCAAAGGACCATTCACGGATGGACTCCGGAGAGGCCAGACCGATTTTTACTCCAACAAAGGACGACGGGTCTTTCGGTTTCTCAAAAAAAGTGAGCATATCTCTCAAGGCAACCCCTCCTGCTCCCTCGTCTGGGGAACGAGCGCCATCGGTTCCAGAATGCGGTCCGTAGACCGCGTGCGACTACGCGTACTTCTCTTCCCGGCCTTCCTCAATCAACTCCATCTCGATGCCCAGGCTCTTCACCTCTTTCATCAAGACATTGAAGGACTCGGGGATACCAGCCTCAAGGACGTTCTCGCCCTTGACGATCGCTTCGTACATCCGCGTCCGGCCGATGACATCATCGGATTTCACGGTGAGGAATTCCTGCAAGGTGTAGGCCGCGCCGTATGCCTCGATGGCCCAGACCTCCATCTCGCCCAATCGCTGTCCACCGAACTGGGCCTTGCCCCCCAGCGGCTGCTGGGTAACAAGCGAGTAAGGACCAGTTGAGCGAGCGTGCACCTTGTCGTCCACCAGGTGGTGGAGTTTCAACATGTACATCACGCCCACCGTGACGTCCTGCGCAAACGGCTCGCCGGACCGACCATCGAAGAGAATCTCCTGGCCGCGCTGCGACAGCCCTGCCTCTTCCAGCAGGGACTTGATCTCTGATTCCATGACGCCATCAAAGACCGGCGTACAGACACGGATGCCGGGCCTGAGGTCAACTACCAGCCGCCGCAGGTCATCCTCTTCGAGTCCATCGATGAGTTTCTTCTCTGCCGTGGAATCATAGTATTTCCTGAGTTCCTTGCGAATGGCCTTCTCACCGTAGGCTTCCTCAAACATAATGTTGATCTGCCGACCGAGGTTGTGCGCGGCCCAACCCAGATGGGTCTCAAGAATCTGGCCGACGTTCATTCGGGAAGGAACGCCCAGCGGATTGAGGACCACGTCAACTTGACGACCATCAGCCAGGTAGGGCATGTCCTCAATGGGCAGCACGCGGGAGATAACACCCTTGTTACCGTGCCGACCAGCCATCTTGTCACCAACAGAGAGGCGACGCTTGACGGCAACGTAGACCTTGACGATCTTGATGACGCCAGGAGGCAGATCCTCGCCCTTGCCCAAGCGGTCAATGCGCTGGTCGAAGAGGTTTCTGCAGATATCGATCTGCTCCTGCGTTACTTCGTGCAGTTGGGCCAGCCCTTCCTCAGCCTTCTCGTCAGTCACCTTGATAGTGGTCAGGAGTTCGTCGGGAACCTTCTCCAGATTCTCGAGGGTCAGCGCCGTCGCCTTAGCCAACAGGCTCTTGCCACCTTCACTGACAACCTTGGCCGCAGTAGTCTGGCCAACCAGCAACGCCCGAGCCCGGGCGGCCGCGGAATCGACGATGATCTTCACTTCGTCATCACGGTCCTTCGCCAGCTTCGTCCGCTCGGCCTCTTCCAGCCCACGGGACCGCGTGTCCTTTTCCACGCCCTTGCGGGCAAAGACCTTGGCCCCAATAACGGTTCCCCGAACACCAGTGGGGACCTTCAGTGAGGTATCCCGAACATCGCCGGCTTTCTCACCAAAAATGGCCCGCAGCAACTTCTCCTCGGGGGAGAGCATGGTTTCGCCCTTCGGCGTAATCTTGCCCACCAGAATATGGCCGGGCCGAACCTCGGCACCAATGCGAATAATTCCTGATTCATCGAGATTCCCCAGAGCCTCTTCGCTCACATTGGGGATGTCCCGGGTAATCTCCTCTTTGCCCAGCTTGGTCTCCCGGGCAACGCACTCATACTCGAAGATATGGACCGAGGTATAGACATCGTCGTGGACCAGACGCTCGGAGACGAGCATTGCATCCTCGAAGTTGTATCCCTTCCAGGGCATGAAGGCGACCACCACATTCTTGCCCAGCGCCAATTCGCCGCCATCAGTGGCAGCACCATCGGCGATGATCTGCCCGCGCTTCACCCGGTCACCCTTACGCACCAACGGACGCTGGTTGATGCAGGTGTTCTGGTTGGAGCGGGTATATTTAATGAGAGTGTAGATATCCGGCTTGGGGATAGAGACCGCCCCTCGACCCTCTCGGCGCACCACAATCCGGCTCGCATCGATGGATTCGACCACGCCATCGTGGTCAGCCACGCAGGTGACACCAGAGTTGCGGGCCACCACACCCTCCATGCCGGTCCCGACAATGGGGGCCTCGGAGGTGAGCAGCGGAACCGCCTGGCGCATCATGTTGGCGCCCATCAGTGCACGGTTGGCGTCATCGTGTTCGAGGAAGGGCACCAGCGCCGCGGCCACCGAAACAAGCTGGGTGGACGAGACGTCCATGAGGTCGATTTCGTCGGGGCGGACCTGGACGAAGTCGCCCTGCTTTCGAGCCGAAACCAGAGGACCCTTGAGCTTGCCCTTGGCATCCCGAGGCGCCGTCGCCTGGGCGATGATGTACCGGGACTCTTCGGTGGCCGAAAGGAAGTCCACATCCTTGCTCACCACTCCATCTTTCACCGTTCGATACGGCGTCTCGATGAAACCATACTCGTTGACCCGAGCATAGGTGGAGAGGGAGGAAATAAGACCGATGTTGGGCCCTTCAGGCGTTTCAATCGGGCAGATTCGACCGTAGTGAGTATTGTGCACGTCTCGCACTTCAAAGCCCGCCCGCTCTCTGGTCAGACCACCCGGTCCCAATGCCGAGAGACGACGCTTGTGGGTCATCTCAGAGAGGGGATTGGTCTGATCCATGAACTGGGAAAGCTCACCGGACCCGAAGAACTCATTGACCACCGCGATAACCGGCTTGGAGTTAATCAGGTCGTGGGGCATCAGCTTGTCCAACTCAGCGCTCTGACTCTTCATGCGCTCTTTGATGGAGCGCTCCATTCGCACCAGGCCAACCCGATACTTGTTCTCCAGCGACTCACCAACGGATCGCACACGGCGGTTGCCGAGATGATCGATGTCATCAATATCGCCACGGCCATTGCGCAACTCAACGAGATAGCGGACTACCTCAATGATGTCACGCTTGGTGAGAACGGTGGAATCGAGTGGCTCGTCCAGTTGGAAGCGGGTGTTGAGCTTGAGGCGACCAACCGGAGAGAGGTCATAGCGAGCTCGAGAGAAGAAGAGCCCCTCAAAGTACTTCTTGGCCTGAACCGGGGTTGCCGGGTCACCGGGACGGAGCTTGCGGTAAATCTCCATCACCGCTTCGTCCTGCGTCTCGGTCTTGTCCGCCGCCAAGGTATTGCGGAAGAATGGGCCGACGTTGCGGTCATCGAAGAAGAGGATGTCGAACTCCGTGACGCCACGTTCGCTCAGTTCGTCGAGGAGCGTCTTGTCAAGGGGCTGATTGGCCTCGCAGAGGACTTCGCCAGTCGCATCGTCGACGATGTCTTCAGCCACCACCTTGCTGCAGATCTCTTCGTCCGTCATTTGCGCGGAAAAGATCTTCAACTTCTCAAGACGCCGAATCTGCTTCTCGGTCATCCGAGCCCCGCGCCGAATCAAGGTACGCCCGGTCTTCGGGTCCTTAATCTCTGCGGTTGCCCATTTCTCCTTGAGGAGATCGAAGTCGAGCTTGCGCCAGAAGAGACCATTCTTGTCGATGGTCACCGTCTCACGATCGTAGAAGTAATCCAGTAAGTCCTGGGAGGTGTACCCCAGCGCCTTCAGGAAGGTCGAAGCATAGACTTTGGCCTTCTTGGAGCGATTGCGGTCAACCAGCACCCAGATGAAGTCCTTCTGGTCAAACTGGAAGTCGAGCCAGCTCCCGCGATAGGGAATCAACTGGGCCGCGTAGAGAATCTTGCCAACACCAGTCTTCTTACCCTTGACGGCCTTGAAGAAGGCCCCCGGGGAACGGTGCAACTGGTTGACGACAACACGCTCAACGCCATTGACCACGAAGGTGCCATTGCGAGTCATGAGGGGCATGTCACCAAAGTAGACTTCCTGCTCCTTCATGTCGCGCAACGTCTTGACGCCCGTGTCCTCGTCCACCTCGTACACCGTCAAACAGACTTTCACCCGCACCGGGGACTGATAGGTCATGCCCCGCTGGCGACATTCGTCCATTTCGTACTTCGGGTCTTCCAGCTTGTACCACTGGAAGTCGAGGCTCACGAGGTCGTTCATTCCCTTAATGGGGAAGACCGATTTGAAGACGCCCTGGAGGCCGGCATCGGTACGCTTGTCAGCCACGATGTCCCTTTGAAGGAAGTTCTCGTACGATTCCTTCTGGACCCGAATCAAATCGGGCGGCTCAACAATCGTCTTTAAGGTGCCGTAGCTTTTCCTGAGTCTCAGGTCGGTGGAGATATTGGACCCCATATAATCCCTCTAGCAAGAGAGCCAAAGGGCGGGCCACTCGGGCCCGCCCTCCTACATCATCGCTTCAGCAAAGCTACTACTGCCAACCATGCCTAGACGGCAGAGATGTCTACCGTCCCGCCGGCGCCTTCAATCTGCTTCTTGAGATCGGCAGCCTCTTCCTTGTTGACGCTCTCCTTGAGCGGCTTCGGAACGCCGTCAACCAGATCCTTGGCTTCCTTGAGACCGAGACCGGTAATGGCACGAACTTCCTTGATGACCTGCAGTTTCTGGCTGCCAAAGCCGGTCAAGGTAACGTTGAACTCGGTGGGCTCAGCAGCTTCTTCAACAGCGGCGGCAACGGGGCCACCTGCGGCAGCGGCAGCGACGGGGGCAGCGGCGGAAACGCCCCAGGCCTCTTCCAGATCCTTCACCAAGCCAGCGATTTCGACGACGGTCAATTTGCCCAGAAAGTCTTTTACTTGTTCGATCGTAATGTCAGACATTGTGTTCCCTCTCTTTTCTTTTAGAAATCAGTTGTTTGCAGATTCTTTGTCGACCCTTGCATTGAGTACACCGAGGAAATTCCGCGGTGCTGCCAACAGCGTACTGAGGAACCTCTCAGCTGGTGCGTTGAAGAGCCCAAGGGTCTTCGCCCGCAGTTCGTCCAGGCTGGGAAGGGTCGCCAGTTCTTGCACGCCGGCCACATCAAGCGTCTTACCCGAAAGGATGCCGCCACGGATGACCAGCAGATTCTCCCGCTTGCCAAAAGCAACGATTTCCTTCGCCAATCCGGCGACTTCACCATCCGCAGCAGCGTATGCCACGGCGATGGGTCCACCGGCGAGATCCTTCAATGCGGCATTGGCGGTCCCTTCGACGGCGCGCAGCAGCAGGGTGTTCTTGACCACCCTGAGCGTCGCACCACGCTCTCTCAGCTGGTTGCGAAGAGTATGTAGGGATGCAACAGTGATCCCCTTATACTCCACCACAACGGCAGCTGGAGAGTCGCCGAGGGCCGTCCGCAACTGCTGAACGACCTCTACCTTCTCCATCTTCTTCAATGCTGCCTCCTCCCTATTTTGGCGAAGCCGGGTAGGCTGGGAATCGCGGGAATCGCAAGGTTGGCCTCCGCAGGGTTTATGCTCCAACAAAGTCGGAGCACCTGCTTCTCAGACACAAACCTGCTTCGCCGGGTTAAGAACTCACTTAGCGAAACTAGCTGTCAACTCATTGGTATCAATCTTAACACCCGGCCCCATGGAGGTTGAAATCCCCAGGGTTCGAATGTAAGCACCCTTCACAGAGGCGGGCCGGAGCTTGATGATGGCCTCGGCTAGCGCCCCCACATTTTCCAGCACCTGCTCATCGGAGAAGCTCTTGCGGCCCACGCAAGCATGCACGATACCGGCCTTCTCCACCTTGAACTCGATGCGGCCAGCCTTGGCCTCCTTCACCGCGTTCTCGACATCAAAGGTAACCGTGCCCAGCTTCGGGTTGGGCATCAGGCCCCGACGACCCAGAATCTTGCCCAGGCGTCCCACCTTGGCCATCATGTCCGGCGTAGCCACGGCCTTGTCGAATTCCATGAAACCACCCTGGATTCGTTCGACGAGGTCATCATCGCCGACCACATCGGCACCGGCCTTCTCCGCCTCAATGGCCTTCTCGCCCTTGGCAAAGACAAGCACTCGCACGACTTTCCCGGTGCCATGGGGAAGGATGCAGCTTCCTCGCACCATCTGGTCCGAATACTTCGGGTTGACGCCCAGCCTGAAAGCCACGTCAATGGACTCATCAAACTTGGCGAAGCCCAGGGACTTTGCCAGGGCCAGACCCTCGGCTACCGGGTAGGCCTTGCTGCGATCCACCTGGCCTCGCGCCTCATCATACTTCTTTCCTCGTTTTCCCATAATGATCCTCTCCTAACGAGGGCGTAAAGAATCCCTCTCCTGCTTCACCGCGGGGTCCTATTCGACGACGTCGATGCCCATGCTGCGCGCAGTACCTTTGATCGTCCTAATCGCTGCTTCCTCGTCGGCCGCGTAGAGATCTTTCATCTTGGTGGCCGCGATCTCTCGGATCTGCTGCAGCTTGACCCGAGCCACCTTCTGCCGATTCGGAACGCCCGAGCCCTTCTTGATCTTGGCTGCCTTCTTCAGCAACTCCGAAGCACACGGGGTGTGCACCGAAAACTTGAAGGAGCGATCAGCAAAGACCGTGATGTCCACGGGGACGCGCAAGCCGGTGACTTCCGTCGTGTCGGCATTGAACGCCTTGCAGAACTGCATGATATTCAGGCCGTGCTGTCCGAGGGCCGGGCCTACGGGCGGGCCCGGTGTGGCCTGGCCGCCCTGGATGTGCAATCGGAGATTAGCTACTACTTTCTTACCCATGATTTACCTCACACCTTTTCGACTTGCATGAAGTCCAATTCCACCGGCGTCTGCCGGCCGAAGATGGTCACCAGAACACGCAGCTTCTGCTTGTCTGGCTTGACCTCGTCCACCTGTCCGGAGAAGGTGGCAAACGGACCATCGATTATCCGCACGGCCATGCCTTCATCGAAGGTCACCGCCGGCTTGGGCGCTTCCGCCCCTTCTTCCATCTGCTTGAGCACTTTGTTGATCTCACGTTCCCGCATGGGACGCGGGTTACGAGAGTTGCCGACAAAACCGGTTACCTTCTCCGTGTTCCGCAGCAGGTGCCAGGTTTGCTCTGTCAGGTGCATTTGAACAAAGAGATACCCGGGCATAGAGCGCCTGGTAGACTCCCTCTTCTTGCCGTCGACAACCGAAACAACCGTCTCCGTTGGCACGATAATCTCGCCGAAATGGTCCTCCACGCCCTCGTCCCGCACTCGATAGAGGAGGAAGTTCTTAGCCTTCTCCTCGTACCCGCTCAGGGCGTGGACCGCATACCATTTCAGTTCAAGCTCTTTCATTTCGTCGCTCATGGGAAACGTCCTCTCCGTGAATCCTAACCGAGGCTGTAAATCGCGGATGACAGGAAGGCCCACAGTGCATCGAAGGATCCCAGAATCAGAGCCACGATGATCGAAGTGATGATAACCACCACTGTGGACACTCGGGTCTCGTCCCACGACGGCCAGGTCACCTTCTTCAGTTCATTAGCCACCTCAAGGGCCCAGGTATTGACGCTGCGATTCATCTTCAACGCAATGCCTGCCGCCAGCCCGCACAGCAACCCAAGCAGGTCACTGCGCGCGAAGTCGGTGCCGATGAGCGGCCGGTCGAAATCCCGGGAAATGAGGTCCATCAGCCAACCAAAGAGGCTGGAGCTGATGACCCAGGACAGAAGACCAACCAAGACGTACCCGATATTCACGAAGCGCTGCAGATTCATTAAATCGACCTCAAACGCTGGCAGGCCAGGGGGGATTCGAACCCCCAGCCTTCGGATTTGGAGTCCGACGCTCTGCCAATTAGAGCTACTGGCCCGCGACACGACTCC
>CALGBT010000883.1 GCA_937884235.1 uncultured Pseudomonadota bacterium | reverse complement strand
GTGGTCCACCCCGGGTGTCCACCGTCCACCAAGTCCACCGTCCACCAAGTCCACCCCGCCATGAGCGCGCCGTGCGGAATACCCGGAAACATGTCAAACCCCTTTGTTCACCAGCCAATTCTGGTAAGATGGTCACCAGGAATCCGCAGGAGGAACAACATGCGCACCATCTTCTCGGCTATGGTAGCACTATCCATAACCGCATGCTCCACCGCAACCGACCCGGTTGCCATCGATGCTCTGCCCGACACCGCCGACGACCTTTCCCGACAAGGCGAGGTCACCACTGGCGATGTCCCGGATGCTACCGCGCCACCAACCGACCAACTCGAGACTTGGGACTTCCAGGGCAGCGACTGGACCGCCCCAGAGGACCTTGGCTACCAACCCGGCGCCTTCCTCAGCCCTTGCGAAACCGGGGCCGATTGCAACTCCGGCTTCTGCATCCAGGCCGGCGCGGGGTACGTCTGCACCACCGCCTGTCTGGAGGACTGCCCCAACGGCTGGGACTGCGCCCAGACCTCTAGCGGAGCCGATATCATCTTCATCTGCGTGCCCGAAGGACGCGCCCTCTGCACCCCCTGTCAGACCAACGCCGACTGCTGGCCCGACGAACTCTCGGTGGGCGAACGTTGCGTTGCCTATGGCGATTCCGGGGCCTACTGTGGCCGCGACTGCGACCTCGATGCCGATTGCCCCGAAGGCTACCTCTGCGAGGTGACACATGATGTCAGCGGAGACACGGTCGAACAGTGCGTCAAGACTGACGGCGAGTGCGAATGCTCACCCACTGCACTGGCTGCCCAGGCCTCCACCGACTGCTTCGTCACCAACGAATTCGGCATCTGTCCTGGCGAACGCTCCTGTATGGCCGACGGCCTTACCGACTGCGATGCCGATGAACCGCTCGCTGAGATCTGCAACTCCCACGACGACGACTGCGACGGCGACGTCGACGAAGGCACCAGCGGCGGAGATTGCCTCATCATCAACAGTTTCGGTGCCTGCCCAGGCATCGAGGAATGCGTTGGTGGCCTGGTTTCATGCGCCGGCGACGAAGCCAAGATAGAGAAGTGTGACGGCGACGATAACGACTGCGACGGACTCATCGACGAAGGATTTCTCGATACCGACGAGGACGGGGTTGCCGACTGCCTGGAAAACGACAAAGACGGCGACGGCATCGCCGACGGCATCGACAACTGCCCCGGCGTCTTCAACCCGGGTCAGACGGACACTGACTTCGACTCCCTCGGTGACCTCTGCGACCTCGATGACGACAACGACCAATCCCCCGATGCCGAAGACTGCTCGCCGAAGAACGCTGCCGTGCATCCTGGCGCGGACGAAATCTGCGACGGCCTCGACAACGACTGCGACTACACCGTCGACGAAGGCTTCGCCGATTCCGACTTCGACGGCTTCAAGGACTGCGTCGACGAAGACGATGACAACGACGGCTCGGTGGACGGGCTAGACTGCGGCCCCACCGACCCCCTTACTCACCCCGGGGCCAAAGAGCTGTGTGACGGCCAGGACAACGACTGCGACGGCCAGACCGACGAATTGTCCCCTGACCTCGACAAGGACGGACTCGCAGACTGCGTCGACGACGACATCGACGGCGACGGCCTCGCCAACGAGAACGACAACTGCGCCACAGTCGCCAACGAAGGCCAGGAAGATGCTGACAACGACGGCCTCGGTGATGCCTGCGACGGGGACGGCGACGGCGACGGTATTCCCGACGGCGGCGACAACTGCCCGGCAGCAAAAAACCCGCTCCAGCAGGACCTCGACGACGATGGCCTGGGTGACCAGTGCGACAGCGACATGGACGGCGACGGAGTCGACAACGAGGCCGACAACTGCCCCTTCATTGCCAACGACCAGGCTGACAAGGACGAGGACGGCACCGGCGATGCCTGCGAAGACGATACCGACGGCGACGGAACGCCGGATGCTCAGGACTGCGCACCACAGGAAGCCGCCATCCACCCAGGCGCCGAGGAACTCTGCGACGGCGTGGACAACAACTGCAACACTCTTATCGACGAGGGCTTCGCTGACAGCGATGCCGACAGCCTGAAGAATTGCGTCGATGACGACGATGATAACGACGGCACCCACGACGAGAAGGACTGCGCACCCACCAACCCGGCCATCCATCCGGGGGCCCAGGAACTATGCAACAAGCTCGACGACGACTGTGACGGAGAAGCCGACAACGGGCTCGGCACCACCAGTTGCGGGAAGGGAACGTGCGCCCACACCGTGGACAACTGCGTCAACGGCAAGACCCAGCCGTGCGACCCCTTCGATGGCGCCGCCTACGAAGTCTGCGACGGCCTCGACAACGACTGCAACGGCCTCGTCGACGAAAACCTCGGCTTCGTCACCTGCGGCAAGGGCGAGTGCTTCCATACCATCGCCTCCTGCCAGGAAGGCGTGCCGATGGAATGCGACCCGCTGGAAGGGGCAACCCCGGAAATCTGCGACGGCGCCGACAACGACTGCGACAACAAGGTGGACGAAGAGATGCCCCAACTCGCCTGCGGCAAGGGCCAGTGCTTCCACACCATCGCCTCCTGCCAGGGCGGCGTCCCCTACGAATGCAACCCCTTCCAGGGGGCCTCGCCTGAGGTCTGCGACAAGATCGACAACGATTGCGATGGCGACGTCGACGAAGGACTGGGCGAAACCACCTGTGGCTTCGGTGGTTGTGAACACACCGTGGCCAATTGCGCAAACGGGGCCTTCCAGATCTGCAATCCGATGCAGGGCGCGGCCGTGGAAGTGTGCGATGCCATTGACAACGACTGCGATAATCTCGTCGACGAGGACCTCGGCATTCTGACCTGCGGCTTCGGCGTCTGTGCCGTCTCCGTGGCCGGCTGCATTGAAGGAGTGCCCCAGGACTGCGTACCGCTGGAAGCGGGAACAGACGAGATCTGCGACGGCCTGGACAACAACTGCGACGGCTTCGTCGACGAAGGTCTGTCACTGCTCACTTGCGGCAAAGGAATCTGCCTGCACACGGTCCAGGGCTGCATCGGCGGCGTCCCGCAAGAATGCGATCCGCTCCAAGCCGCAGTCGACGAGATCTGCGACGGCCTCGACAACGACTGCGACGGAGACACCGACGAGGACTTCCTCGATACCGACGAAGATGGCGAGGCCGACTGCGTTGACGACGATGACGACGGCGACCTGGTAGTCGATGCCGACGACAACTGTCCACTCCTTCCCAACGCCGAGCAGGAGAACTTCGACGAAGACGACGACGGTGACATCTGTGACGACGATGATGACAACGACGGCGACCCGGACGAGACCGACTGTGCCCCCCAGAACGCCGACATCTTCCACGAGCAGACCGAGGTCTGCTACAACGACATCGACGACAACTGCAACGGCATCACCGACTTCGAGGCCCCCTGTGTCAAGAAGAACTGCCTCGAAATCCTTGATGCCTTCCCGGATCTGGAAAGCGGCCTCCACTACATCGACCCCGACGGGGACGGTGGCGGCGACCCCTTCCAGGTCTACTGCGACATGGACAGCCACGGTGGCGGCTGGACCATGTGCTACACCGAGAAGAACGACATGGTCCACTTCAAGACCCAGATCACCTACAGCGCCAACAAGCCCTTCGGCACCGCCGGCTACCGCTCCGACTGCCGCAATGTGCCTTTCAATTCGGTGCTGTACACCAATCACGACAACGGCCAGAAAGCCTGGTTCCAACGTGACTCCGGCGGCAAATTCACCGCGGCCAGCATGAACTACTACACTTCCGGAGAGCAACTGGGCCTCTGGACGGCCAAGGCCCTGGCCACTACCAACTACAAGTACCAGCTCAACCTCTGCGATGGCTCCGGCGGCATGTGGCCGGGCCTCATGATGTCAGGCTACACGAATTGCTGGAAGCAGTGTGGTAGCTGGTGCAGCGACACCTCGACTCCATACTTCCGTACCGACGGTGACACCGGAGGTGGCTACAATGGCGTCTCCTTCAACGAGAACGGCCACACCAATGTCAGCTACAAGACCATGTCGGTGGGGATTCGGTAGGCTTCGAAGGAGGGACACTGCCCTTCTACGGCGTCAGCCCCGCCGCTCGCATGAGTTCATCAGCTTCAACGAGGCTATCCGGGTAGAGACGATTCCACAGCATTTCGAACGACTGCGCATGCCACCACAAGTCGCCGATGGCATAGGGCAGTACTCTCAGGAAGAGCGTCCGGAATAGGTCTCTGTTGAAAGGCACTTCGGCCAGACGCCGGATGTCCTGGGCGTCCTTGGCATTGAACCTGAGAAGCTTCATGACCGCCAGGTCCTCAAGCGAAGGCGTAAAGACACTCAGTTCGCCAACCGATAGGTCTTCGTGGCGCACCGCACGTGTGCGCCAATCATCCGGCAGGTGCACCTCAAAAGGATCTGCTCGCAAACTCAGCGCCAGCTTCGCCGCCAGGGCTTCCCATTTCGCAGGCCCAAGGCGTTCAACCAGGGCTCTCATTTCGTCGGTCCACAACATGTCGACATCCCTGGTGGCCTCGGCATCTCGCACCAGGGCGACAACGGCACTTCCTCCAACAAGAACCACCTGGAGTTCACTCTCCGCCCAAGACTCCAACTGTCTCAAGGTCATGAGCAACGCTACTCGGTCGATGAGCGGCATCACAGGTGTCTCGCAAAATCAGCGATGGAGAAGGCCCCGAAAACGAGATGCTTGGAGAGCGGTTCAGGTGTCGCTTGGACAATCCGCGCCGGAGTCATTAGGTCTAAGCCGAAGAAGAACCCGTGGCAGCCCCTCGATTCTGACTCCTTGAGTGCGGCCAGCCGTCTCAGCGGTCCGCACGGGGAGAGGAGATTTGCTACCTCGGCCGCGGCCCTGCCAAGTTGCCGGTGTACCGGCTGACCCTCGAGGAGGAGGCTGACGGGCAAAGGAACTGCGGAGGCCAGGACCGCGGGAAGCAACTCAAAAGCTCTGGCGTC
>CALGBT010000882.1 GCA_937884235.1 uncultured Pseudomonadota bacterium | reverse complement strand
GGCCAGTTTGATCATGACCATCCTGACAGCGTCAGCTTCAGTGGTTTCCTCACGTACCTCCAGCAGCAGGTCGCAGAGCAGTTCCCACTCCTCTTGTTGCCGATAGATATCTTCCAGTCTGGCACAGGCCTCGGGCCGCACCGCAGGCTCATGGAGCAGCTCTTCCCACCAGTGACGAGCGCGTTCCACGTTCCCCAGTTCGTCGCCGTAGAGGCGGGCCAGCAACGCGGTAGTTGCCACCCGAGCAGCAGCGTCTTCCTCGAGGGCGATCTGCTGCTCGATAATGCGAACCCGCTCTTCGTGGGCCCCTTGAGATTCGTAGTAACGGTCCAGCGAAGAGAGCGCCATACGATTGTACTCGTCGATCTCCAGGACCCGCTCCCAGATGGTCGCAGCGGCCTCAATGGAACCCAACTCATGCTCTTCTACTTGAGCTGCAGCAAGCAGATATCGGGTACTCTGGGTCTCGTCATCCGTCAGCTGTGCGACCTCCTGCAGGAGGTCACGGAAGTCCCCCCACGCCTCAAGGCCACGAGCCAGCGCTGCGACCTTCTCCTCCACCTCAGCGACGCCGGGGGACAGGCGCATACTCTGCGCAAAATGAACGTAGGCCTGTTCCGCATCGACCTCTTCAAGGAGGCTGCCCAGGCGGCGATGCAGACGATCCGTTTCCTCCAGGTCTTCCACCAGTGCCAGGTGGGTCTCCAGCGTGGACCGAACCCGCTCCACCGGCGTCTCTTCTGAATATCGTTCAGTGAGCGCCTCGGCAATGAGAAGACGGGCCTTCGTCGGAGTATCATCGGAGCCCAGGAGTGCCTCAAGGATGGTCCAGATAACCGCCATGGCCGGCGCTTCATCAAGAGCTGCCAGCAACTCCTCCACTCCTTCCCCGGCGCGCTCGTCCAGATTCAGGAGCAAATTGCCCAGGCGCAGACGAACTTCCCCTCTCGCTTCGGGCTCGCTGGTACGATCAACGCGGTTGCGGAGCAGCTCCTCCAGTTCCTGGACGCTCCGGGTTTCGGTCAGAAGCTGCTCATAGCGGTCAAGCACCGCACTGTCGTCCCCGAATTCCTCAGCAGCCAGGGCAAGGATCTCCTGGGCTCGCGCAGTATCTGCCACCGTCTTCCAGGCCACGAGAGCTGCCTCGAGAAGGTAGTTCTTACGCACGTTGAGGTCAGTATCATCCCCGGCCAGGAGCTCGAGAAGGAGGACGTATTTGTCCCACGCTTCCAGTTCCTGGTAAAGAGTGCGCAGGTTTTGCCGAGCTTCGGTGATGTAATCCATATGCGCCCCTTCCGCCACCAGTTCGTAGTACTGGCAACTTGCCGGAGCATTTTCCAGGCTATCCTGGAAGAGGCGGGCGAGGCGAACTTGATACTCAACTTCCAGGTCAGTGCCAGCAACATCATCGTGCTCAAGGATGCCCTGGAGAAACTCGGCGAGATCCTCAAATTCGCCCAGGGCCCCACCATGCTCCAGCAGCCTCTCCCGGTGGACCGGATCGGCGGGGTCGAGGGTGCACATGATCTTGGTGGCGGCGTAAGCGCCCACCGGGTCATTCTGTTTCTCTGTGCGCAGGTCATAGATGCGCCGGAAGTACTCAACCCGCTCTTCCTCCCCTACTGCGCGTCCCGCCAGGCTCTGGTAGAGGGCAATCAACTCGTCCCACTTCTCCTGCTCGGTGTAGGCGAAGACCAGAAACTCGACGGCCTGCTCCGACGGGGAATCCCAGGCTGCTACAACTTCTCCCAGGAGTTCCAGAGCCGCTTCGTCGAGGGGTACCTCAGCGAGGACAAGGGCCAGCTCTTCAACTGACTGACCGTGCTCTTCCAGCTCGGTAAAGTGGATCGCAGCCAGGCGCAATCGCGCCTCGCGGCGGTCTCCCTCGTCTTCGCAAACATCCAGTTCCCGCCGCAGCGTGGCAGTGACGCTCTGCACATCGCCCCGCTCGAAGTAGACGGATTCTATGCCCCGGTAGGCGTCTGACTGGGCGGGGTCAAGACTGAGGATCTGCTCGTAGGTATCCAATGCCTCGGCCAGATCTCCGGTATTCTCACGATAGAGTCCCGCGATTTCGAAGAGCGTGGTAATCCGGGCCTTGTCGGAGCGAGCCACCTCGACCCGGGTCCTGAGCACATCAATGACCTGCTCCCATTTCTCCTGGCCATAATAGAGCTGTTGCAGGCGGTCCAGAGCGAACTCGTTGGTGGCCTCGTCGTCGAGCATGTCCCGATAGATCATCTCGGCGTGGTCGAGGTCGCCCAACTCATCGTGATAGATTTCAACCATCTTCTTGCGAAGATTGTTGCGACTTTCCGCCTCATCAAGCTGCACCAACACGTCAAGATAGATATCGAAGAGTTCGTCAAAACCGGCTCTTTCCTTGGCATAGGTAATCAGTTGCTCGTGGATGGCCCGTGAGCTGGGCTCCAGCTTGAAAGCCTGGCTGATAAAGATGAACGCCGTGTCGACATCACGAAACTGGATCTCGTAGAGTGTCGCCAGAGCCCGGTAGCGCTCAACTCGGTCGACCTCGTCGGCAAAGGTGTCGATCTGGGTCTTGTAGATTTCTGCGAGACGCTCGTACTGTCCCGTTTCAGTGCACGCAATTTCAAGGAGTTGAGTGGCACGATACCCTGCCTCCGGGGCCTCCTCCACGACTTCGTCCAGAATGTCCAGAACCGAGTCTTCGTAGTAGGCGGTCTCGACCAGTCGCGCGATGGCATCCACGGCGCCCTCTGGATTCCCCAACTCCGTCAGCCTGATTCGGGCGAGGCGCAGGAGAAGTTTCCGAACCTGCTCAAGGTCTTCGATACTCTCGACCTGCAGGGCCAGCAACTCCTCAAGGTCCTGGTAGCGCCCGGCACTATCCAGCAACCGGAAGAGGGCCTCCGTGGCCATGGCTTCGCTGGCATCCGCATTGACAATAGCGAAGTAGTGAGAGATGGCACTGTCGAGGTTATCGAGGTGCTCTTCTTCCA
>CALGBT010000881.1 GCA_937884235.1 uncultured Pseudomonadota bacterium | reverse complement strand
GAGTCATCTCCATGGCTCGGAACCGGCTGGGAGCGCGACTCCAGGCCCTCATCCACTGCAGCGCTGGTGCCATCGGGTGCGGACGCTGACCACCTTCCCGCGTAGAACATCAGCGCCGAGGCTGTGCAGGCGGCGATGACAGTGGCGACCCGTTTCATGCTCCGACCCTACAGCAGGCATCTGCTTTCGTCCATCGCAGAACGTCTTGCCGTTCTATCGCCGGGCCGAAGGGCCGGTCGATAGGAACGGCGGGTTAGGCAACAGGGTGGCAGCGCAGGTGGGACTTCCTAGTACTCGCCCCAACCGAAGGTCGCCTGCCCATCCCCGTACTGGCCTTTGGCCAAATCTATATTCTACTAATCTCTGGCGAGATGGAACGCTACCATACCCATTCCAACGGCCAACAGAATAGCCCCTATGACAGCACCACCCACAGTTACTGTTCCAGTGGCCACCATTGTGACAAAAAGACTTACTGCCGCACCGAACAGGGACGCTCCAATCACGCCGAAGAACTTCATGACTCGGTTTGTGTTCGGTGAAACCAGGAGGCCGCTGGCACGCTGAACATGTGTTGCTGACACAGTGTCCACTCGATCGCGCCGAGCGAGTATGACCGAAGTAGAAACCAAATCATCGATGTATTGACTGATGTTCTTTTGAAGCTCGGCGTAGGCAAACTCCGACATAGGTGCACTATCAAGCCCGTGGAGCTCTTCTTCCGCGCGCTCCGTGGCACTGCGCGTCGCCAATCTGGTTTCTTCAAGAAGATCGGGTTGGCTCTCGAGATCTTCCACCCTTGGCGCCGCCTTCGTTCTACCATTCTCTTCTTTCAAGCGCGCGGCAACAGCAGCCTGTCGTTGAAGCTCATTCATCTGACTTCCCCCTGTTCTGTCTGTACTTTCGGGGATACCCAGGGTTCAGCGGACTACTCTCGATTGACAGGAAGTATCTTTCCTTCACGAGTAGACGAAGTCGGTCAACGGGTAGAGAACGTTTCACACGTCTCCGAATGAACGCTGACAGCAATGAGGTGGCAAACCCAAGGCCGACAACCGCGACGCCGAGAGAGACCAGCGACACCGGGGAATGTTCGGCTTTACCAGCCGCGAACGAAGCAAGAAACGACGCGAGGACACCTACCCCAGCGGTGGCGACAGCCGACAGGAACGTTTCGATCTTGACCGTTCTTCCACTCACTCGCGATGTACTATGCCCGTTTTCCACGCAGAACCTCTTCAAAGAGTTCTAACTCGCGTTGGCAAAGAGTGCAAGGTGCCGGTGTTTGCCTAACGTCTTGTGCTTCTGCCGCGAGGCGCGCTCTGCGCGCCAGGCCCGCAGGGCCGTTCGTCGGCAGGAAGCACCTGTTAGAAGGGCAGGCAACGCTCAGCGCGCCGGTCGTCGCCTCGGGGTTCGACGACGTTGATACTCTTCCTCAAGGCGGCGGTAGTAGTCCTCCTTGTCGTATTGCTGCTGCTGAATATCTTCCTCGATTCTGGGCAGGCATTCCGGACAGGCGAACCAGTCGCGATAGCCATAGTCATCGTGCAATTCGGCACTACCGCCCTCTCCGCAGTCCCATTCCAGTTGCTGAGTGAAGTCAATCAAGTCTTCCTCAAAGAACTCTCGCTCACAATGAGGGCAGGTCGCTACCGCTATTTGGAGGCGGCAGGTGAAGCAAGTGTTGATGGAGTCCTGAATGACAAAGGTATTTTTTCCGCATTCGGGGCATATCCACACGAGGTCGTCCGATATCCCCTCCTCTTCTATGCGTAGGAGCGCACGCGCAGCAAGTTCTCGAACGGCCTTCTCAGCACGAAGCACTTCGGCAAGAACTGGCCCAGGTATGACCGATTCAATCTCTGAACCCAGGTGCCGCGCTTGAAAATCTGCCACAAAGGCAAACATTTCAAAGAACTTAGCGGCTGCATGCTCCGGCCGAAGCTCAAACTCAGAGTGAGTAATCCGGTTTCTTATCGCAACAAGCGATTGTATACGAGCGGTCTCTCTGGGCGAAAAGTCAATACCACCAATACTGGGGTTCTGCAGACGATTCAATGCATCCAATGTGCCTACCGTTTCCCGTTGTCGGTCCACATTGCGAAATACAAAGGCTGGATGAACGCTATTCAGCAACGCCTTGAGACTTAGTTCTAGAGATTGAGCGACATGTAGAATCGCGAACTGCCAGGCGCGGGAGTCTTCTGCAGCCGCAACTGCATTTGAAGCAGCCTCTGCGAGGAATGCGTGGCTGTTTTCAAGAAGACCAAGCTTCAAGGTGGTGCTCATTGACGACCTCTCTTTTCTCCTTCTAACGTGCTGTGGCTCTGCTGCGGCCGAAGGCCGTCCGCAGAAGCCGCCTGTTACCCGACGCAGAAGCGATGCCACTACCCTTGGAGCTTCATGGCCGCAGCCGAGCCCGCCGGGACGCTGCCCGGCTCGTACCTGCGGTGACCCAGCGGGCCCGACCCAGCTTGGTCAGCCAGCCCACCGCCGACCCCGAGCTTCCGTTCCAGCGAGGCGTAGCCGACCTGGTAGGGAAGAGCGGCACCCACCTCGAACGCTACGCCCAGGCGGCTGGGTTCCTGTGCGAAGCACAGGTAGGCAGCACGACTGGCCACCGACCGCTGACCTCGGGCCACAGAGCAGCGGGTGCGCCACCAGTAGCCGCCACCAGCGCTTCTCGAAGAGGTACCTGCCGCCGAGCTCCAAGTGCACCACCAGAAGTCGCCACCACCGCTTCTCGAAGAGGAACTCGCCAGGTGGACCGTGCGGCTCCGCATCGACCCCAGGCCGCCACCAGCGTCGCGGCCCGCGTCCCTGCCAACAACGAGGAGCTCACCACCGACCACACGCGCACCACCGAGGCCCCCCGTATCGATGCTACGTCGCCCGGCCTGGTCAGCCCGCCACCACTCCATGACCCGGCCACCTGCCAAGGCGACGCCGCTGTCACCACCGAGGACAAGGCCCCCTTCAAT
>CALGBT010000880.1 GCA_937884235.1 uncultured Pseudomonadota bacterium | reverse complement strand
ACTTTCATTTTGGCGGCCATGCTGGCAGTCGGTTGTGGCCCTGTGGAAAAGACCGAGGACGGGCAGTCGGCGTTGACCCGCTACGCCGACCAGTTGGAAAAGAGCGGCCTGGTGGAGAAGCTGGACAATATGGACCAGCGACTCGTTGCCATCGAGCAATCACTGACAGATTTGCAGAAACGTGGGCTCACTGTTGTGCCGCCCAGCCCAGTGCAGCCAGTGAACGTGGTGCCGCTTTCCGGGCCCCCCGACGTTGTCGCTGTTCCGACGAACCCAGCGCCGCCCGTGAGGGTGGCGCCGCCTTTCGCGCTGACGGTCCCCGCCCCAACCCAGGAAACCACCATCGTCCTCTGGCACGCCTATCGCGGCCAGGAAAAGGAAGCCTTCGAAAAAACCTGCGCCGACTTCACGGCGAAGTTTCCCACCATGGTCGTGACTCCCCAGGAAGTGCCCTTCATGGCTCTCCGGGACAAGATCGTGGTGACGGTTCCGCGCGGCACGGGACCAGACCTCTTCGTCTACGTCCACAATCCCATGGGTGACTGGCTACGCAAAGGCGATATTCTGGTGCCTCTCTCCAGCTACATTGAGAAGTTCGACTCCTTCGACAGTCTGGAGAAGTTCATTCCGGATACGGTCAAGGCCTTGGCCTACGACGGCACGCTCTACGGCCTGCCCCTCGCCTTCAAGGCCCGGGCCATGTTTTACAACAAGAAGCTGATCAAGGAGGTGCCAACGACGGTGGAGGCCCTGGTGAGGGTTGCCCGGGAAGCCACCCGCGGTGAAGGCGAGGAGCGCGTCTACGGCATGCTCTACGAAGCCGGACTGCTCTACCACCACGCGCCCTGGGCACATGGCTTCGGGGCTACCATCTTGGACGATGCAGGCCGGGCCCAGGTCAATTCCGAAGCCTTTGTGCGCTCAGTGGAAATGGTCCGTGACTGGGTGAAGAAGGACGAGATATTGCCTGATCTCAACAAGGACATGGCCAAATTTCTCTTCAACAACAACCAGGCCGGCATTGTCTTCAAGGGGCCATGGTTCCTCGGTGAAATCGACGAGGGCATTGAGTATGGCGTGGCTCTGTTGCCGGACGTGGCAGAGGGCCAGCCGGCCAAACCCTATCTGGGGGCCGACGGCATCTACCTGGCCAACTGCTCGCAGAACAAGGAACTGGCCTTTCAAGTGATGCGCTATCTGGTCAGTGACGAGGCCGCGGCGGTGCGCTACGTCGAGGGTGGTCAGTTGGTGGCCAATTCGGGGCTCTACGACGACAAAGAGTTGTCGGCCAAAGCCAATCCGGCTCTGGAAGTCTTCCGTGGGCAGGCCGACAATGCGGTCATTATATCGGCTCGACCGGAGATGCAGGCCATTTGGTCAACCGTGGACAATGCCTTGCGGAAGATCATCTTTGGCGATGGCGCAGCCCAGGAGACCCTGGACGAGGCGCAGGCCAAAATAGAGAAGGATATTGCCAGTATGGGTAACCAGTAGGATGGTGATGGCGGGCCGAATACACTCTGCAGTAGCGGCACTGGTCCTCTTGCTGGTGGCTGCGGCTTTTGCCCTGGGTATTTACCGCTACGCCGATTCGCAGCGCGCCTATCAGTTGAGTCAATACGAGGCCCTGGCTGGGGCCTTGCAGTTGGCCCACGCGGTGACCGATGGTGGCGACGCTGAGGCTCGGGCAGCTCTGGAAAGGGAGACGGCAAGCCTTGGTCATGGCGGGCGGGTCGACCGCGCCTTCTTCGTGCGCAAGGGCAAGAAGATTCCCGCACTGAACATCTCGAAGCCCGCCAGCGTGGTCGTGGATCTGGGTCGGCGCGGGAGCAGCGACGAGGAAGAGGAGGCGCTCGTTACGCTCTCCGCACGGCTGGAGAAGCACTTTGAGGAGGGCGGCACCGCCGCCACCCTCGACCACCGTTATCTCACCTGGACCATCGGCACCGAAGGCCGCCGGGTGGCGGCGTGGCCGGCGCTCACGGCTGACGGCTATGTCGGCATTGCCGGCGTGGAGCTGTTGCCGGTGCCGAAACCGACGTCACCGTATGTGCCGGCGCTGTTGGTGGTGGGGTTGTTTTTGGGGTTGTTCTGCTTTGGCCTCTACATGCTGAGAAGTCGGGGCGAGCGTGGAGGAGTACCCCTCGGGACCGACGTGGAGTCGCAGTCCGAGGGGGTCTCCGGAAAGAGAGCCGCCCCGACCGTCGTCAACGGCACGGCAGGTCGGAGGTCGGAGGCCGGGGGACCGGAAGAGGGCACGACAACGGCCCCAGCTCCCTTGCAGTCGCTGCTCGTCAAGACGGGAGGCGGGGCGCAGGGTTTGTTTGCGGTGTTGGCTTTGGTTGCTTTGGTGGGGGTAGGAGCGGGAACGTTTCTGGACCAGAAGAGCCGGTCTGCTGGGTTTGTGGAGCAGCGGGGGGAAGTGACCACTCGGTTCGTCAATCGCGTTGCCTGGCAGGAGCCCGATGGTCTCCGGCAACTCGATCTGCTGTGGACCCGGATTTTCAAAGAGGCGCCTGATTCTCTTACTCTCGAGCCCATTGGCGGGACTGGCTTTGGCGGGGCTGTTCTTTGTGCCGAGGCGCCGGGTACCGCGTCCAGCCTGGCCTGGGACCGTACGGTTCCGGTTGCTCTGGTGGTGGGCATCACGCTGTTGCTGGGCTTCCTGCTGCTGCCCGGCCTGACGTCGCTCATTGAAGGACTGGTGCGGTTGCCCGGGGTCTACGCTTACGTGGCGCCGGCCATGCTCGGCATGACCGTGCTGGTGCTCGTTCCCTTCATCATGGGGGTGGGCCTGGGCTTCTTCAACATGGACTACGAGTTCGTGGGGCTCGAGAACTTCAGCGACATTCTCTTCCCCAGCGCGACCTCGCAGACGAACTTCTACTACACTCTGGGCTTCACCATCCTGTGGACGGTTTCCAACGTTGTGCTCCATGTTTCGTTGGGGCTTTCCATGGCGCTGATTCTTAACAACAAGGCGGTGCGATTGCGGGGACTCTTCCGAGTGCTGCTGATTATCCCCTGGGCCATTCCAAATTATGTCACGGCGCTCATCTGGAAGTGGATGTTCACCTCGCAAATCGGGGCAATCAATTTGATGATGGAGGCCATGGGGATGACCCCCATCAACTGGTTTGGTCCCACCTTCTGGACTAACTTCTTTGCCGTGCTGGCCACCAACACCTGGCTCGGTTTCCCCTTCATGATGGTGGTGTCGCTGGGGGCCCTGCAGTCGATTCCCAACGAGCTATACGAAGCCGCAGATATTGACGGTGCCAGTCGCTGGCAGAAGTTCCGCAACGTTACCCTGCCGTTGCTCAAGCCCGCTCTGTTTCCAGCGATTATCCTGGGGACCATCTGGACCTTCAACATGTTTAACATCATCTATCTCGTGACTCGTGGACAGCCGGACAACA
>CALGBT010000879.1 GCA_937884235.1 uncultured Pseudomonadota bacterium | reverse complement strand
CACACCTCCCCCCCCTCGCAAAAGTAGAGCGAGCCACTCTTGCAGCAACCAACCGTATCGATTGCCCCGCATGGCAGGCCGGTGGGCGAAGAACCGCCGCTGCAATCAGCCTCAGCAGACAGGGGTGCAAGGAGCAACAGGAAAGACAGGGCAACGACTCTCATGGGCAAGGCCTCCGTGACCAACGATTGTAGAGCCTCACGCCAGCCCTTCAACCAAAAACTGGCCCCCGCAACCAAATGTGCGAAGATGTGATCACTTTTCGTGCGCTCGTGTGTTGAGGTACCATGGAAGAGGGAGAATGAAGCCGTCAGAAGTAGAACGGCTCTACGGCCTTTTCGGTCACCAGGTGTATGTGCGGTGTTGCTACCTGCTAAGGGAGAAACCGGCCGCCATGGATGCCACGCAAGATGTCTTCACTGCGTTGCTGGAGCGATTCCTCACCTTCCCCGATGATGGAAGGGCAGCGGCATGGCTGCGCCGGGTGGCCACGAACAAGTGCCTGAATGAGCTGAGACGTCGGCGCTACTGGCAATCCCGGTCGGTGGAAGATACCCCCGACGCGGTTCAGGTAGCCCCTTTCCCCTTCCTGGAGGACCGGCTCCTGGTGGCCCAACTACTGGCAGAGATACCCGCCAAGAAGGCGAGCATCATTGTGAGCTATTTCATGGAGGGACGGACCCTGGATGAAGCCGCAATCGACAATGGCTGCAGCGTACCGACGGTGCGACGAACCATCACGGCCTTTGTGGATAAGTCTGCAGCTCGCGTTCGGGAGGACAAGTCATGACCAATAGACCTCTTGAACTCCCCGAACGACTTCCTCCCGTTGACATGCCGGTCTTGGACCGAGCAACTTTCTACGAGCAGTATCCCGCAGCCGATTTCGTCGCCCGGCTCCAACGGCGCCGCCAGCCACGCTGGAATCGATATCTGGCGCTGGGGACCGCGGTAGCTGCCATCCTGGTGCTCACCATTGCGCTGCCCTGGTCGACCATCCAGGAGACTGGGCCCTATGGCACCGTCGGCACAGTACGCGACAAAGGCAATGTCCCGGAGCCAGGGACCGTGGGATTGGGCATCACCGGGACGGCCCGTTTTCATGTGCTCACCAACGGACAGTTCGTGCCGCTGCAGCCCGGAACGGCGCTACCGGCCAAGAGTTTGCTGCGCTTCTACTACGATACCACCAGCGCCGACTACCTCTATCTCTTCAGTGTTGATGAAAGGGGACGGATTTCTACGTACTATCCAGAAACGCGCGGTTTCTCAGTCCCCATCGTCCGAGGCCGCAACGTGCCGCTGCCCGACGGCGTTCTGTTGGACGACTATGTGGGCGATGAACGCTTCTTTGCGCTCTTCAGCGCTCGACCACTAAGCTATGTAGAGGTCGAGTTGGCGGTTGCTTCGCAGTTGCTGCAATTGCAGCAGCTGGGCAAGGGTATTGAAGATTTGGAACGGGTCCCCCTGGATTGCCATCAGGAAACCCTGCACATCGTCAAGTATTAGAGGGCCTTGATGCGGATTGGATTGCCAGCAGGAGTGTTGCTCATGTGGTTGGCGGTGATGCCCGTCGCCGCCCAGACCACTGCCACGCGCTTCGCAGTGGTGGTTGGCCACAACGACGGCAACCACCGCACCGTACCCCTCCGCTTTGCTGAGAAGGATGCCAGTAAGATGGCCGGACTCTTTGGCCACCTGGCGGGCGTGCCCGAGGCCAACATCCGCCTTCTCCAGGCTCCCGATGCAGAGGCCCTCGAAGAGGCCCTCGCCACCATCAAACGTGAGCTTGAACCCTACCAGGGTGTCCGCACCGAACTCTTCTTCTACTACAGCGGTCACGCCGATGAGCTGGGACTGCTGCTGGGTGATACGCGCTTCTCGCTGCAACAACTGCGAGACTTCCTCCAGTCCTCTGGGGCTGATGTTACCATCGCCATCCTCGATGCCTGCCAGAGCGGCGCCATCGTCAGGGACAAGGGGGGCAAACGCGTTCCACTCCTCGACCTCACCATGAACCCGGCAGGCGAGGCCCATGGCATCGCCATAATCACCTCAAGTGCCGCCACCGAGAAGTCGCAAGAGAGCGATGAACTGCGTGGCTCCTTCTTCACTCACTTTCTCGCATCGGGAATGCGCGGCGACGCCGACACGTCGCGAGATGGCAGAGTGACGCTCTACGAACTCTACCAGTACGCCTACAGCAAGACCCGGCAACGCACCTACGAGGCGGGACAGGTCTCCCAGCACCCCACTTTCGACTATGCGGTGACCGGCTCTGGCGAGTTGATCGTCTCCTATCCGCAGCAGAGTCAGAGCCGTCTGGTGCTCGGCGAAACCCTGGTGGGCAACTATCTCTTCTATGCCCCCGACACTGATGTGGTTCTGGGGGAAGTGGACAAGAAAGCCGGAGAGGTGCAAACGCTGGCTGTCCCACCCGGCAAAATCGAGGTCTTCAAGCGTACTGACAAAGCGCTTCTGAAGACCACCCTGACCGTGGCGGAGGGGGAGGAGAAGGAGGTCCCCGCCGGCAAGATGGTGGAGGTCTCACGGTCCTACCTCATTGACAAGGGGGCGGGCCTCTCAGTGCAAATGGCTGCCAAGGGCGGCTATCAGATGTTCTGGGATTCCGGTATCCGTGAACGGTCGCTGCTGCCTAGCGTCATGGGGGGCGTGGA
>CALGBT010000878.1 GCA_937884235.1 uncultured Pseudomonadota bacterium | reverse complement strand
ATGGCACGGAAGATTCTCACCGAACCGTCTCGCACGTTGATGGAATACCGGCTTCTCCCGGGCCTCACCACCCCCGCTTCGACAATCGACTCTATCTCGCTCCAGACGCCGCTGGTTTGGCCCCGCAAAGCCCTCCCTGCACCACAACTACGCATTCCCATTGTGGCCGCGGCGATGCAGGCCGTGTCTGGCCCGCGCCTGGCAATTACCATGGCCCGGCTGGGGGGTGTGGCGTTCCTTTTCGGGTCCCAGGGAAGTGCTGACCAGGCAGCCATGGTGGCAGCAGTCAAGGAGGCTGACGTTGACTCTGAACTGGCTCTGCTGGATGCGCGTGGTCGTCTCCTGGCAGCTGCGGCCATCAACACTCATGACTACGAGGAGCGCCTTCCGGGCTTGATTGCAGCCGGTGTCGACGCGGTCTGTCTCGATTCTTCTGACGGGCACTCATTCTATCAAGGAAACGCCCTGCGATGGATTGCTGAACGGTATCCTGACCTACACCTCATGGGCGGTAACGTCATCACGGGCAGAGGATTCGACTATCTCGTGGAGCATGGAGCACAGGCTGTCAAGGTTGGGATGGGCGGCGGCTCCATCTGCATCACCCAGGAACAGAAGGGCACCGGCCGCGGGCTCGCAACCTCGGTTATCGACGTCGTCACCGCCCGTGACCGCCACCGCGAGAAGACCGGGCACCACATACCCATCGTTGCCGATGGGGGACTGGGCACCGCCAGAGACGTAATCGTCGCCCTGGCACTCGGGGCAGACTATGTCATGATGGGCCGCTTCTTCGCTGGTGTGGACGAGTCTCCGAATCCCGTGACCGCAGTGGCTGGTCGGCCCCTGAAGGCCTACTGGGGGGAAGGCTCCGCCCGGGCCCAGAGCTGGAAGTCATTGCGCTACAACCAGGGCCTCTTTGTGGAAGGAGTCGAAGGCTACGTCGATGCCATCGGCCCGCTGGCCCCGTTGCTGGCAGATACTTTGGCCAAGATCCGGGCGGCCATGTCATCCTGCGGCTGCTCGTCAATTCGGCAATTGCAGGAAGAGGCCGAACTGGAGTTGGTTTCTGCCCTCTCCATCAGGGAGGGCGAGGCACACGACATTCTGCGCCTGCCCGAGGGGTCGCAATGAGCACGGCCCCCGCCACGGAAAAGGCTCCACAAACCATTGCCGTGGTTGATTTCGGGGGGCAGTACACCCACCTGATCGCTCGCCGTATCCGCAACCTGGGACTCTATTCGGCCATTGCGGCGCCAGAGTCTTTTGACCCATCCGCCACACCTAATCTGGCCGGCATTATCCTGTCAGGCGGTCCTCAATCGGTGGTGGACCGACATTCGCCGAAGCTGAGTTTCGACCCCGCGGCCGTGGGAGTTCCCATCCTGGGCCTTTGCTACGGCCACCAACTGCTGGCCGCAACCCTGGGCGGCCTGGTGGTGCAGGAGAGCAGGCGCGAATATGGTCTGGCCAGGGTGCAGTGCGAGACTGGCAGTCCGCTCTTCTCTGGTATGGACAAAGAGCAGTCCGTGTGGATGAGTCACGGTGACCACGTCGAAAGCCTCCCTCCAGGGGGCCGCACCATCGCTTCCAGCAGCGGCCTGGCCATCGCGGGCTTTGAGGTGCCAGCCTTGAGGTGCTTTGGCCTGCAGTTCCATCCGGAGGTTTCTCATACGCGGCATGGCGATGACATGTTGGACCGATTCCTTACCCTCTGCGCATCTGTGCGCGATTGGCAGCCTGCCGATCAACGCACCGCTCTCGTGGAGCGAGTACGTTCCCGGGCCGGCAACTCTCAACTCTTCCTGCTGGCCTCCGGCGGGGTCGATTCTCTGGTGGCACTGGCCCTCTGCATTGAAGCTGTCGGCGCACGACGAGTGGTCTCCCTGCATATTGATACGGGCTTCATGCGCCGCCACGAATCGGCGGATGTCATGGCCCATCTCCGGGGCCTTGGCTTTGCCAACCTGAACATTGTTGATGCGTCACAAGCCTACTTCGATGATCTACGCAGCGTGGTTGAGCCTGAAGCCAAGCGACGGATCATCGGCCGCCTCTTCGTCGACACCCTCAACCAGCAGTTATCCCGCCTCAGCCTCGGTGACGACTGGCTCCTGGTGCAGGGCACGATCTATCCCGATACCATCGAAAGTGGCGGCACCGACAAGGCCGCGGTAATCAAGACGCACCATAATCGGGTGGCAGAGATTGAAGAAATGCTCAAGGCCGGTCGAGTTCTAGAGCCCCTCGACCTTTTCTATAAGGACGAAGTCAGGGCCCTGGGGTTGGCCCTGGGATTACCGGAGAAACTGGTCAATCGTCATCCCTTCCCTGGGCCCGGGCTTGCCATCCGCATCCTCTGTTCTGATGGCGCTACTCCCGAAGTCAGCGTGGCCGACACCAAGCTCCTCGAGGAGATTTGCGGAAGCCACGGCATGTGCGGACGCATCCTGCCTGTGCGCAGTGTTGGAGTACAGGGTGATGCCCGCACTTATGAACACCCCGCGGTTCTATGGTTCCCCCCGGGAACGGCACCGGATTGGGACCGGGTGCAGGCCTGTGCCATCACCGCGGCCAACCAGATCTCCTCGGTAAACCGTGCGGTCTTCGCCATCCGCCCCCAGGACACCGTCAACTACACCGTTCATGTTCAGTACCTTGATCGTGCTGCGGTTGAGGCTCTCCAGGAAATTGACTCCCTTGTGCGCAACGCCCTGGAGCCCGTTCCAGAGGTCTGGCAGGTACCCGTTGTAAGTCTTCCTCTGCACAACGACGCAGGGAATACGGTCTATGTAATTCGCCCCGTAACGTCACGAGATGCCATGACTGCCGACTTTTACCGGATGCCCCTTCCGGACCTGCAGGCTCTGTCCGATACCTGCCGGTCGGCGGGCGCCGGAGAACTGCTCCTCGACGTGACTTCCAAGCCTCCGGGCACCATTGAGTGGGAGTAGCATAGCGCCATGACCACCAGCGACGACCTCTGGCTGATCAACGTCCGGTGGGTCTCCGTCGATGGCACCCATCAGGTTGGCCCGATACGCCTGGAGAGGGGACGTCTGGCTCTCGGATCGACGGCCGAGATCCCCACCAATGCCAAGGTCGTGGATGGTCGGGGTGGCCTGGTCTTCCCGGGGCTCGTCGACCCCCATGTGCACCTCCGGGAGCCCGGGAGAGCATACAAGGAGGGTATCGCCAACGGCACCGCAGCAGCTCTGGCGGGGGGCGTCACCACCGTCCTGGACATGCCCAACGACCAGCCTCCCACCACCTCCCCCGGACTGGTGGCGGCCAAGAAGCGCCGCTTTGCGAGCCAATCAGTGACCCATTTCAGGCTCTTCCAGCAAGCTACCATGCAGGGGCCCACCAGAGTGGCAACGGACATCGCCGGTGCCAAGGTCTACCTGGCCCGCGCGTCCAGTGCAGCCCCAGTCACTACCGTTGCCCGTCTCAGCAGGATTTTTGCCGCCTTTCCCCTGGTTGCAATCCACGCTGAGTTGGAAGAGCATCTGCTTGCCCCGACTGCTGGCCCCCATCACCTGCGTCGGCCGGTAGCCGCCCTCACAGCAGGCCTCACCCTTGTGGAAGAGGCGTTACGACGACTGCCCGCCGGCCGACGCCCG
>CALGBT010000877.1 GCA_937884235.1 uncultured Pseudomonadota bacterium | reverse complement strand
CGGGTCCCGCGTAAAGAAGCGGTTGCTCTTGACGCTGGGGCACGCGGGATATGGACCAAGCCTCTACCCCGTCAAACCCGCAGCCCGGCCCCGACCCCCAGGCACCAAATGTGAGGAGTCTCCCAAAACGAATAACAAACTCCCCTCCAACGGGAGGGGAATTAAAGGCGAGGGTTCCGCGCCACCAAGGCCGCCACATCCCACCAACCACGCCCGCTACCTCCGAGTAACCACCCACGCCACATCCACCTGCGCATCCCGATGCGCCACCTTCTCCCGCCGGAGAAGGGATCATATTCGCTTCGGGATTGCCTGATGTGGTGCGATGCAGCCCACTGCTCGGCGCCGGGGGCGCCTGCAGCAGTGGGTACCCCCGGCCATTCCACACGTCCCACCCAGCCTCGGGTGGCCTTCACCGCGCGGCCTCCCCGTGGGAGGCGCACGGGAGGGCACCATGTCGAGCACATTCTCAAACACAACGTCACCCCGGGCAGCACGCACCGCACCACCCGGACCGACGCAGTAACAACCCGGCCGCCCACCCGCGAGGCCCTCATCCGGCTCGCGTGGCTCGCCACCTTCTCCCGCCGGAGAAGGGATCATATTCGCTTCGGGATTGGCTGAGGTGATGCGATGCAGCCCACTGCTCGGCGCCGTGGGCGCCTGCCGCAGTGGGTACCCCGAGGCGCCTCCGGCGCCAAAGACCGAAGCGAAATACCAACCACCAATGCCTCCTCACCTTGCCAATACCCTCTCTCGTTCATAGCCTTCTCAATGAACGGACGTAGAAAAGGAGCGAACTCATGGGATTGATGCTGAGCAGGAAAGAGACAGAAGCAGCGGCAGGGGCCTTTGACGGTACTTGGCGTGCCAGTGGAGAAGAGCTTGAAGTGGTCTCGCCAATCGATGGGACATTGCTGCAAACCATCGTTACGGCATCGGGGCAGGACTGTGACCGCGTAATTGCCGCTGCCGACGAGGCATTTGGCGCGTGGCGGTTGGTGCCTGCACCCAAACGTGCCGAGGTCGTTCGCCAGCTGGCTGAGGCTTTGCGGGAGGCCAGGGAAGAACTGTCGCAGCTCGTGACCCGTGAAATGGGTAAGCCCATTGGCGAATCCCGGGGCGAAATCCAGGAGATGATCGACGTCTGCGACTTCGCCGTTGGTCTCGGTCGCCAGATTGGCGGCCTGACGCTGCCCAGCGAACGGGCTGGCCACCGGCTCATGGAGCAGTGGCACCCGCTGGGCGTGGTCGGGGTCGTGACGGCGTTCAATTTCCCCACGGCGGTGTGGGCGTGGAATGCTGCTTTGGGGCTGGTGTGTGGTAACACGCTGGTCTGGAAGCCCTCCTCCAAGACGCCGCTAGCCGCCATTGCCGTGACCCGGATTGCCCAGGAGGTGCTGGAACGCAACGGCCACAGTGGAGCAATTGCTGGCCTGGTTGTCGGCTCGGGCAAAGAGGTGGGCGAGCGCATGATTCGGGACCGCAGAGTCAAGCTGGTTTCCTATACCGGCTCGGTACCCATTGGGCGCCATGTGGGCCAGGCGGTCCAGGAACGATTCGGACGCTCGCTCCTTGAACTGGGTGGCAACGCCGCCGTCATCGTCACTCCGCATGCCGACCTCGAAATGGCGGCCCGGGCCATCTACTTTGGCGCAGTGGGCACCGCCGGACAGCGCTGCACGACGACCCGTCGGGTGATCCTCCATGAGACCATTTATGACCAGATGGTGGTGCGCCTGAAGCAACTCTATGCCTGGACTCCGCTTGGCGACCCCCGGGACGAAGCGTCGCTCATGGGACCGCTAGTGGATGGCAACTCGGTCCTGGTCATGCGCCGCGCTCTGGCCGAGGCTGTGGCCCAGGGCGGTGAAGTCCTTCACGGTGGCGAACTCCGTGGCGACCTCGGCCCCAGCTACGCCACGCCAGCGCTCGTGGCAGCCAGAAATGACATGCCCATTGTCCAGCAGGAGACCTTCGCACCTATCCTCTACGTGCTCAAGTACAAGACTCTGGACGAGGCCGTCGCCCTGCAAAATGGGGTTCCCCAGGGGCTGGCCAGCGCCATCTTCACCAATGACATGCGCGAGGCCGAGCTCTTCATCAGCGAAGCGGGCAGCGACTGCGGTCTGGCCAACATCAACGCCGGCACCGTCGGTGCCGAAATCGGCGGGGCCTTTGGCGGCGAGAAGGAAACCGGCGGCGGACGCGAATCCGGGTCCGATTCATGGAAGGCCTACATGCGCCGCCAGACCACTGTGGTCAACTACAGCGGCGGGCTGGAACTGGCGCAGGGCGTAACATTGAACATTGACGGTGACGCTACCGAGTGACGTCGAGGACCGCCGCGTCCTGATAGGCATGTACCAGATCCGCGCAGCAACGATCCCAGCGACCACAAGCATCACGGGTGGCGGCATCCATGGTGAGCAGGCTGGGATGCGCGATGAGGCTGGCGAATTCGGTGGCGATAGTGTCGATACGGCCCTCATCTAGGCCTCGCAGAAGATGCGCCACGAATTCGGTTGGCGGATACCATTTCGCCACCCGCTGGCAGTCCCGGTGAACCTGGGTCAACAGGACATTGCGGGGACCCTCCCAAAGTTCGTTGATGGCGGCATCCCGGAACAGTCGCGGAAGCGGCGAGAAGTCCTCCATGGCACCGTGGCCGCCATAGATGGAAATGGCTTCCCGTAGCACTGAAGTGGCATCGTACGCAGCCTGCGCCTTCTGCAGCATGATCAACTCACGCGTTTCGAAGCGCCGCTGCCGATCTGCCAGATCGCCCAACTCCAACTTCTGGTTGAGGGTACCTTCCAGTTCGAGGAACTGCTGATAGAGCTTGAAGGCCCCGGCGGTGGCGCGCCTGGCCGCGAGGTCCATGGCCTCAAGCTGGTTTGCCGCCATGGGAAAATCTGCAATCCGCTGTTCGAAAGCAGTGCGGAATTCGGCATAGCCACGGGCCTCACGGGCCGCCCTGGTCATGGTTGCGGCACTGTAGAGACCGACGGTGAGCCGAGAGTAGGTCAGGACAATGGCGACGATGTTGGCCAATCCCCGGTCAAAGGGACCAATGGGGTAGGCCAGAGCCCCATTGAAGGTCAATTCGCAGGTGGGCAGTTCGCTGGTACCCATCTTTCGTTTGATGCGGTCGATGGTAAAGCCGTTGCGCCGTTGCTTCGCCTTGTCACCCGGCAGCCAGGAAGGCACCACGAAGTTGGCAATATCTTCGCTACCGACGGGCTTTGCAGTCACCACCGAGTAGTCAGCGTGCGCTACGGAACAGAAGAACTTGGTGCCATAGATTCGCCAGTTGCCATCAGCATCTTGCACCGCTTCCGCCAGGTTGGCCGGTACGTCCGAGCCCCCCTGGACTTCCGAGAGAAACTGGGCACCAATGGCGAATTCGCCGTCCACACCCTCTTTCAAGTGATTGAGAATCGCCAGCGTCTCGGGGGTATAGGCGAAC
>CALGBT010000876.1 GCA_937884235.1 uncultured Pseudomonadota bacterium | reverse complement strand
GTACGTACCACCCGAATATGTGCCGACAATCCAGAGACGGCGCCTGGCTGACGCCAGGCGCTGTGTGTTGTGGCTATGGATTCAGCAGATAGCCCAGCGGGGTGAGGGTTCCGTCCGGGGAGACGCCGGTGACCTTCATGGTGCCGGCGCAGGTGTCTGGCGTCGGAAGGTCCTCCTCGGTATCGGCCGAGGCCAGATCCGGCGGGGCGGTAGCGTCGGTTATGACCTCGTCAGGCGAGCCGAAGTCGAAGGCCCAGGTATCTGCTGGTTTGGCCCCCCCTTCCTGCCCGCCGACGTCGGCGAAGTGGACCAGGTCATTGCCGGTCGCATCTGCCGTCGCCACGTCTTCTCCAAGAGGCCGAGCGCTGTCAGAGCACCCCAGCGCCAGCAGCAGAACCACCCCCCAGGGCGGCCAGAGAATCCTTTTTGCACCGAACATGCAGCCTCCCAGTCTTCGATTCCACGGGTGAGAATACTCTGGCTGGCCCGGCGATTCAAGGAATGGCTTTTGCACCTTTTCGCTCAACCCTCCTTGTGCTATTCTGCGAGCTATGAAAAGGGCCATTCCCACCGCGTTGTTCGTTCTAATTGCTGCCCAGTGGGCCTGTGGCGGCGGCGCCGGCACCGTTGAACCCGATGCCGGTCAGGACCTCCGTGAGACCCACGAGGAAGCTGATTTGCCGGTCATCCTGCCGGATTCCAGGGAACTGGAGGATGGGCTGTCTGACGGTCATACGGAGCTGGACTCGGGACTGGAAGAGGTTGCCCCAGAGGTCATCTGGGAACCCGAGCCATGCCAATCCCATGCCGATTGCGAGGATGGCTTTTGCGTTGAGGTGGTTGCCGGTTCAGGCCAGTTCCTGTGTGCACCCACCTGCATCGAAGAGTGTCCCGGCGACTGGCTTTGCAAGGCGATTCACCTTGATGGCCCTGATCTGGTCTCTATCTGTCTGCCCGGCGACGGCTGTCTTGGGGCGCCGGAAGGGGCCCCCTGCAACGGGCCGGACCCGTGCCTGGATTACGTTTGCGAGGCGGGATTTTGCGTTGGAACGCCGGTCCAACTAGATGTGATTCCGGACGGTATCGACGAGGACTGTGACGGCCAGATAGATGAGGATGTCTATCTGGGATTTAGATTTCTGGGCGGCACCTTTGGGGCGGGCTCGGGAATCCAATCAGGGGGAGGCTGGACCCTGGCCGGGACCGCGGCATTGTCGGGGTATGTAGGCACCAGCTCTTCGGTTGAGATGACGGTAATACCGGGAACTCCGTAGGGAGCCGGGAGGGATTCCATGGGACGTATGGTCAGGTGCTTGCTGGTTCTAACGGTGGTGGCCACCAGCTCTTTTGGTGCGTCAGTTGTCTTTGGGGAAGTGCCCCCCCAGATTCACTATCAGGGAGTGCTGGTGGACACTGCTGGGAATCCCGCTGAGGGCGAGTGGGAGGTGACCTTCCGCCTCTTCAATACCCCCGACGGTGCGTCTCCGCTCTTCACCGAGACTCGCACCCTGATGCTGGAGCAGGGGATTCTCTCCGTTGTGCTGGGGGCCCAGCAGAATAACAGCCTGGCCCCGGAGCTACTGGCCGGTGGTGAGTTGTGGCTGGAGTTTGCCTTTGCTGGTGATGAGGGGTCGGTGACGCTGGCCCCGCGACAGAAAGTGGTCAGCCATCCCTACGCACTCTACGCTGGACACGCAGATGTCAGCCAGCAGGCAGCCAACGCGGCACAGCTGGGGGGTAAACAGCCCGATGCCTTCGTGGAACTGGCGGCCCTGGGAGAACTCTGCATTGCCCCCGACCAACTCGCCGACTTGCTGTCCGGCCTGGGCTTTGTTGCCGGTGAGCACTTCACGGATGCCGACCTCGAGGCATATCTGGCGGAGAATGGGTATGCCCCCGGAGGCACCAGCTACGCCGACGATGACGTTCAAGCCTATCTCGACGAAGTCGGCTACCTCCCAGGTCCGCATTATTCCGACCAGGATGTTCAGGGATACCTGGATGATTCCGGATATGTGTCAGGCCCACACTTCACCGGCCAGGATGTTCAGGGGCACCTGGACGATTCCGGCTATGTGTCAGGCCCACACTTCACCAGCCAGGATGTTCAGGGGCACCTGGACAATTCCGGCTATGTGTCGGGGCCCCATTACACCGATGGCGACGTGCAGGCCTGGTTGGACGCGGCCGGCTACCTTCCCGGTGACCATTACACCGACGGCAATGTGCAGATCTATCTGGACCTGGCCGGCTATGTTGTCGGCCCGCACTATGCCGACGGGGATGTGGCCAACTACCTGTCCGACAGCGGCTACGTTTCTGGGCCCCACTATGCTGACCTTGACGTCCAGGCGTGGCTTGACCTGGGTGGCTACGTTCCGGGGGACCACCTTACCGTGGATGAATGCCTGGCCGCGGTTGCCGAAGAGGGCTACTTGAAGCCTGGTGAGCCGATTCCGCCTGAAATGCTTCCTCCGGACGGCCTTGACGAAGTGTCCAATGGACTTCTCACCACCACTTTCGATGCCACCTTCGCCAGCACCACCACTCCCGTCACCGTGCCCGATGCCTACCTGGGCGGAATCACCGACGTGCTCACGGCCCCGGATGTGGGGAAGATTCAGGACCTGACTGTGTCGCTCAATGTGCAGCATGCTGCGCCAGCGGAGTTGAAGATTGTGCTCACCGCTCCGGGTGGGCAGGTCTTTGTCCTGCATGACCACGGGGAAGCCATCGGTGGCGGCGTCGTTACCAGCTACGACGATGAAACCGCAGTAGTTGTAGGGGACCTCTCTCTCCTGGACGATACCTACGCGACAGGGGACTGGACGTTGAAGTTGGTGGATGATGTGCTGGAGAACGAGGGGACGCTGGTGGCCTGGGCTATCCATGTGGAGTCGCTCTCCGAGCAGTCCGTGCGGGTTAACGGCGATCTTGCGGTGGCCGGAGACTTCAGCCTCGACAACAGCAACGTGGGGCGCAGTACGCTCACTACTTTGACCGCGGGTGCAGAGAGTCCAGCCGATGGCCTGCACACGCACACCGATCTGGCGGTCTACTTCATCGAAGGCGGAGGGATCTGGGGTGGTGGCGGAACGTCCGTCTCCCAGGGTGGAGATTTCAAGAGCGTTTACTCGGGGGCAGTTACCGCCAGTGATCCCGCGACTGCGGCCCTGGTCTTCGAGCAGGTCTCGGTTTCCTGCAATCACGCTCCAGGCTGGGCCGGCTACGTCTGCTGTTGCGCTAAGGGCTCGGTCTCCGGGGACAACGGTTCCTTCTCGCTCATCGAAAAATGTGCCGGGGCCACCAATCAGACAGTGACCCACACCTGGGCCGTCGACCCCAGCATCGTCGCGGCCGCCGGCGGCTCCCTGAGCGTCCAGGGCAAATCCTGCGGTGGCGGCATCAACTTCTCCGGAGTCAGCGTCAAAGGCGACAAGTACCTGCCCGTGAAGCGGTTGGCCCAGTAGCGACTGGGACACACTGTTTTGATAAGTGCTTATGGGCGAGAAGATGGCTTTCCGGGCAGGCATTTGCCTCGGCACTGTCTATGCTTGTTCCCTGGGGGCCGGGCTGGTACTCTGGCCAGCGGATCCCAGGAGGATCCTATGCGGCCACTATTTGTTTGCTTGATGCTGGCGACCTTGTTGTGGGCCTGTGGCAACGGCGGGAGTATCGTCAAGGCAACGCCGGACCAGCGGGATACGCAGGGGCAGAGTGACGCTCAGGCCGTCGAGATGACCCCTGAACCAGATGGCATCGCCGTGGAACTGCACCAGCAAGAAGATACGGGACTGGACCTGGTCTTTGATCTGGCCAACGACCTGCCGCCCACTCTTGGCTGCGAAGCGGGCGAGGGCTGCTTTCTCGACCCCTGCAGTGAGAATAGCGACTGTCAGTCGGGGTGGTGCGTTGACCACCTGGGAGACGCGGTCTGCACCATCGCCTGCCAGGAAGAATGTTCCCCCGGTTGGAGTTGCCAGCAGGTGTCCGGTGGGGGGCCGGACCTGCTCTTTGTCTGCGTCTCCCAGGTGGCGAACCTCTGCAAGCCATGCGGCAACAGCGACAACTGCAAGAGCGTGGGCGGGGCCGAAGATGTCTGTGTCGACTATGGAGAAGAGGGGAGCTTCTGCGGCGGAGCATGTCTCTCCGATGAAGATTGCCCGTGGGGCTTTTCGTGTGTCGAGGCGGTGACCGTGGATGGTGTCAGCACCCAGCAATGCGTGGCCGACACCGGAGTCTGTCCGTGCGGCGCCCGTTCCGTGGAACTGGGCTTGTGGACCCCGTGTGCGGTGAGCAATGAGGCTGGCAGCTGCACGGGCAAGCGGGTTTGCACCGACGATGGTCTATCGGCCTGCGATGCCTTGACCCCGGTCACTGAGATTTGCAACGGGGTGGATGACGATTGCGACGACGATGTCGATGAACCCGCAACCCAGGGCGGGGATTTCGTCAACCTCTGTGACGATGGCGATGAATGTACCGCGGACCTTTGCGCCGGAGAAGCAGGCTGCGAGCATGCAGCCCTGGACGGCGACGAGTGCGAGGACGGGAATCCCTGCACGGTAGCAGACCTGTGCGTTCAGGGAATCTGCCTGGGCACCCCGGTGGAGTGTGACGACGACAATCCGTGTACCGACGATACCTGTAACGAGGCCGGAGGATGCCATTTCGAACCCAACTTCGCCGGGTGTGACGACGGTGACCCCTGTAGTGTTGGGGACAGTTGCCTGGACGGAGTCTGCAGCGGATTCTCAACCGCCTGCGACTGTCTGCAAGATGCCGACTGTCAGGCCCTGGAAGACGGGGACCTTTGCAATGGAACCCTTGTCTGCGACCTGTCAAAACTGCCCTATCAATGTCGGGTCGACTCCGACACCATCGTGGTCTGTCCCGAACCCGAGGGAGGGGATGCCCCCTGCCTGACCAGCAGTTGCGACCCCCTTAGCGGTGCCTGCGGTTTTGCGCCTGATCACCAGGGGTGGCCGTGTGACGATGGGGACCCGTGCACTCTTGGTGACACCTGCGCGGATGGGAGTTGCCAGGCCGGGGAGGATGTCAACTGCAACGACGGCAATCCTTGTACCGCGGATTCCTGTGAACTCGGCATTGGCTGTGTCCACGGTTCTTTGGACGGTCCTTGCAGCGATGGCGACGTCTGTACCGTAGGGGATGCCTGTGTTGCAGGTGAGTGTGTGGCGGGGGAGGGAAGCCTGCTGTGCGAAGATGCCAACCCCTGCACTAACGATAGCTGTGATGCCGGCCTCGGGTGTATCTTTCTTGCCCAAGACGGGGGCTGCGATGATGGCAATGCCTGCACCATTAATGATCATTGCCAGGACAAGGCCTGTCTCTTCGACGGCGTCCTGGACTGCAATGACGGCAACCTCTGTACCACAGATTCGTGTGACCCGGTGCAGGGTTGCGTCCACGAACTCAATACGGCTCCCTGCAATGACGGGAACAAATGCACCACCGATGATGCCTGCCACCTGGGAGAGTGTCTGGGGAGCGGCATGTTTGAGTGTGATGACGGTAATCCCTGCACCGCAGATGTTTGCAATCCACAGGCGGGCTGCCAGCAGACTCCCCTCGCCGGGGAGTGCGACGATGGCAACGCCTGCACCCTGGCCGATACCTGCCTGGCCGGCAAATGCGTCGGCACCGAAGTAGTCAGCTGCGAGGACAACAACCTTTGCACCACCGATAGTTGCCATCCTCTTGATGGCTGCACCTATTCGTTTAACAGTGTGCCGTGCAGCGACGGTGACCTCTGCACCTTGGAGGACCATTGCGTGGAAGGTGCCTGCACCGGAGGAGAGGAGTTGGCCTGTGACGATGACAACCCTTGCACCGACGATGCCTGCAGCCCCCAATCCGGCTGTATTCACCTGCCCAATGACGCGGAATGCACGGACTTGAATGAGTGCACAGTGGGTGACCACTGCGCCGGTGGCGAGTGTGTCATCACGGGGATGCTCACCTGCGACGACGGCAACATCTGCACCAATGACAACTGTGACCCCATTCAGGGGTGCATCACCTCGGCCAACAGCCAGCCATGTGACGATGGCGACGTCTGCACCGACGGGGACATCTGCACGGACGGAACCTGCGTTCCGGGCAATGCCGTGCTCTGCCCCGATGACGGTAATCCGTGCACTGCTGAGCTTTGCGACCCTGCCGACGGTTGCACCTTTGAATTGGTACCCGACTGTTGTGGCAATGGCGTGGTGGAAGGAGGCGAGGAGTGCGACGATGGCAACGTGGCCGATGGCGACGGCTGTAGCGCCGGCTGTGAGTCGGGTGTGGGTTGCAGCAACCAGGCCGAGCACCAATACCAGGTGGTGGCGGGCATCTGGGCCTGCTTGAACGACCAATTGATCACCACTTACCAGGAGAACAACGCCATGTGTGCTGCGGGTTGGACCCCGGCCACCAATAAGCTGGTACAAGGCTTGCCATTCCCGTCGCTTCAGCAACACCAGGCCATGGGCGTCTGGCACCAGCAGGTGGCGGGCAACGTCACGTACATCCGCACGGGGCAGAAACGGCGCGGGGGGTGCACCCCAGATGCTCACGGTGACATCTTCATCAATACCAACGGCAGCCACTACGAGAACGGCGCCGGCTGGCATGACCTCTTTAACGGCGGCCCGTCGTGCCTGCCCGATACCTACGCAGCAAACGACATCACCCCCAATCTGGCAGGGGTCATCTGCGTTCTGGGCCAATACGAGCCGCCCCAGCAGTAGAGGCTGGTTTCGTCGAACCACTTCGTCTGGCAGCGTCTGGCGGTGTCTGGCTTGACGCAAAGCGGCCTCCAGCGAAGGGTGTAGGCCGTTTTGCGGTCATCCCAGCCAGATTTGGACCAATGTCTCCCTTGAGTGAACCCGCACGGATATGGGTTCATGCTGGCTATCAGCGTGAATGTGGCGGGGAAAGCGTGGGGCGCTGCTGGCCATCACAGCTCGACATGACGAAGGGCCGGTGCAATTGCCTCGCTGAGAAGAAGACTGGCTGTACACCACTGCTCCCAGCGTTTACCATGGGGCGGTAATTGCCCATGGAGAAGTGGATGGTGAAGCGCCCATGTTCGAAGCTGCTGCGAATTTCCTGCCGGGACGAGACAGGTCTAGTCCACAAGATCACCGGGGTGCTCTATCGGGGTGGGTGCAATATTGTCTCCAACCATGAGTTTGTGGAACCGGGTACCGGGGCCTTCTTTATGCGCACCGGTTTTGAGGGGGGCAGTGAGCTTGCGGAGTTGCGCCGGGAGATGGTGGCGGCATTGCCGGCGGGAGCATCCATTGACCTGACGGCATCCGGAAGCCGGCGCATCGTCGCCATGGTTACCCGGGAACCCCACTGCCTTGGGGAACTGTTGCTGCGGGCGGCACACAAGGATCTACCGGCGAAGATCGTGGGCGTGGTCGGAAGCCGGCCCGACTTGCAGGGCTTGAGCGAGTCTTTTGGGGTTCCGTTCTACCTTGCTTCGACAACTGATTGCAGCCACGCAGAACACGAAGCTGACGTCCGCCGCCTGCTGGGAGAGATTGCCCCGGACTACGTGGTGCTGGCCAAATACATGCGCATTCTCAGTCCGCAGTTCGTTGCCGACCATGCTGGCCGTATTATCAATATTCATCACTCCTTTCTGCCCGCGTTTACCGGGGCCAGGCCATACCAGCAGGCCTACGAAAGGGGGGTTAAGATCATTGGTGCCACTGCGCACTTCGTCACCAGCGAGTTGGATGCCGGACCCATCATTGCCCAGGATGTCCAGCATGTGGACCACCGATTCACCGCCCGCAAGATGGCGGCGGCGGGCCGGGACGTAGAGAAGATGGTTCTGGCCAAGGCGCTGCGGTGGGTGCTGGAAGACCGGGTCTTTGTGTCGGGAAACAAGACGGTGGTCTTCGACTGACGGCTGGACGTCGTCCCGCCTGACTCAGGGCTCTAGGACCTGCAGGCCCGAGAAGTGGTCCCGAAAGAAGCCTCGATCCCTGGTCAGCAGGCGGTGGGCCGCCTCCATCGCGTGGGTCCCGATGAGGAAGTCGGCGATGATGCGGTCGCGTTTCCCCCCCGCCCGTCGATACTGCCGGAAAAGGCCGCCAGAACCTGCCAGCATCTCAGCGGTAAACGCGATGCGGCGAATTCCCGCAGCCTCCAAGAAGGCCTCCGTGCGTTCAAGGTCTCCGTCAAAGGCCGCGGCCAATTCGGCAAAGACGATGTCGCAGACCACGAGGGCACCGGAGCGTGAGCACTCAAGCATTGCCGCCAGTGAAGTTGCACCATGCTCCTTGGAGCCGGCGAGTATGTCGAGGAGCACGCAGGTGTCTACCGCAGTGATCATTCCTGGTCCCGCAGGTCGCGGACGAACTCATCGACATCGTCAATGTCGGTGAGGCAACCGAACCAGCCATCAAGGTGAGCGTGCTCCACACGGCGACGCACTACGACGCGCCCATCTTCTTCGACGAACTCTACTTCCTGCCCGGGCAGCAGTCCGAAGCGTTGGCGGAATTCCAGCGGAATTGTGACCTGACCTTTGGATGTGATGCGCGTCATGGAGCCTCCGTTCTTACTGACATAGTAATACCTGAGAAGTGTTACGTCAAGCGTGCGCTCATGCGTGGTTGCTTCGCGGGCCCGGGCGTGCCATTATTTGGTCGATGTCTTTCGCTGCCCTGTTTGAGAGGAAAAGCATGAGGAAGTTGGCTTTGATGCTCGCTGTGTTGGTTGTCGCGTGCTCCAGTCCCGGGGGCACAATTGTCACGACTGATGCTGGCCCGGACCAGCGGGGAGACCCCGTTGAGGACCTGGCCGTGGAACCCGACGGGTCCGGCGGTGCGGAGATGGTGGACGCCGCACCGATAGATGGCGCCGAGGTGTGGCTCTTCGATGTCGCCCCCGACCTGCCGGGACCGCAATGCGAGGAAGGCGAGGGCTGTTTCCTTGACGATTGCCAGGCCAACGACGATTGCCTCTCGGGATGGTGCGTCCAGCACCTGGGCCAGGGGGTCTGCACTCAGGCCTGTCAGGACGAGTGCCCACCGGGCTGGAGCTGCAACCAGGCGGAAACGGGCGGGGCTGATCTGGTCTTTGTCTGCGTCTCCAACTTCGCCAATCTCTGTCGTCCGTGCACCGATAGCGGTGACTGCGTGTCTACCGGTGGGGCCGAGGATGCCTGCATTGACTACGGCTCCGGGGGGAACTTCTGCGGTGGTCCATGCGTCGCAGACGGGGACTGCCCCTGGGGGTTTTCCTGTGTCGATTCGCTGACTGTCGATGGGATAGAAATCAAGCAATGCGTTGCCGATGCCGGGGAGTGCCCATGCACCGATTCGTCGGTGGCCCTGGCGCTGACGACTCCGTGCGTAATTGCCAACGAGTTTGGCGCTTGCCATGGGCAACGGGTTTGTCTGGCCGACGGCCTTACCGACTGCGATGCCATGAGCGCGGTGCCTGAGCTTTGTAATGGCATCGACGATGACTGTGATGGGGACGTTGACGAACCGGACCTGGTCGAGGGCAACTTCGTTAATCTCTGCGACGATGGCAACCAGTGCACGCTGGACAAGTGCCTCGGACCGGAGGGTTGTGTCAATGAGGTGCTGGAAGTCGGCGGCTGCTCCGACGGCAATGCCTGCACCGTGGCTGACCACTGCGATGCGGGAAGTTGTGTCGGCGAGCCGGTCATCTGCGACGACAAGAATCCCTGCACCGAGAACGTCTGCACCGAGAATGGCGGCTGCGCATTTCCGCCTGTGGCTGGTGACTGTGACGACGGTGACCCGTGCACTTTGGGAGACCATTGCACTGCTGGGGCTTGTGGCGGGGAGGAGGTCGCCTGCGACTGCCAGACCGATGGTGATTGCCTGGGACTGGAAGACGGCGACCTTTGCAATGGCACCCTGGTTTGCGACACTTCTGCGCTGCCCTATATCTGTCGGGTCGAGGCAGGGACCGAAATCGACTGTCCGGCCCCCACAGGCATTGACGCTCCCTGTCTGATGGCGGCCTGCAACGCGGCCAACGGCTCTTGCAGCCTGGTGTCAGCCAATGACGGGGCAGCTTGCAATGACGCCGACAATTGCACTTTCGCAGAATCCTGCCAGGCCGGTGTTTGCGGTGGCGGCAAGACCGTCAATTGCAACGACGGCGACGTTTGCACGGACGATTCCTGCGATGTGGCAACGGGCTGTGTCAACCAGCACAACCAGGCCGCGTGCTCCGACGGCGATGTTTGCACCACCAACGACAAGTGCGCCGCCGGTGCCTGCGTTGGCGGGGTTGCCCTGGCTTGTAATGACGGGAATCCCTGCACTGATGATGGCTGCTCCCCCGCTGCCGGCTGTACCTTCGTTGCCAATGCCGCAGCCTGCAACGACGGGGATTCCTGCACCGTTGACGACCATTGCGAAGGCGGACTGTGTGTCGCCAGTCAGGAAGGTAGTTGCGACGACGACAACGTCTGCACCAACGACTCCTGCGACCCGATACAGGGGTGCCTCCACCTGCTCAATCAGGTACCTTGTG